>NZ_WWFY01000138.1:0-10351 GCF_009864975.1 Pseudonocardia sp. SID8383 | reverse complement strand
CCCGCCGAGCTGGACACGCCGGAGCCGGTGGGCCGGGGCTGAGCCGGGCCGGCTGCGGCGGTCCGCGCCGGGCCGGCTCAGTGCACGACGGGCGCGGGCCGCTCGGCGACCGGGTTCTCCAGTGTCCCGACGCCGTCGATCTCGACGGTGACCCGGTCCCCCGCGGTCATCGGCCCGACCCCGCCGGGGCTGCCGGTGAGCACGACGTCACCGGGCTGCAGCGTGATCCAGCGGGTCACGTGGGCGAGGATCCGCGCGACGTCGAAGATCATCGCCCCGGTGTCGGACTCCTGGACGGTGCGGCCGTTCAGCGTGGTCCGCAGCCCCCACGGGCCCGCGCCCGGCTCGGTCTCGATCCACGGCCCGAGCGGGCAGAAGGTGTCCGCGCTCTTCGCCCGCGCCCACTGCCCGTCGGCGCGGTAGTCGTGCGCGGTGACGTCGTTGGCGCAGGTCAGGCCGAGCACATGCGACCAGGCGGTGCGTTCGTCCAGGTCACGGGCCCGGCGGCCGATCACCACCGCGAGCTCGCCCTCGTACTCCAGCCGTTCCACCCCGGCCGGGCGCAGCACCGGCTCCCCCGGTCCGACGACGGCGTTGGGCGCCTTGAGGAACAGCGCGGGCCGCTCCGGGCGGGGACGCCCCTTCTCGGCGAGCTGGCAGGGGTAGTTGCTCCCGACGCACACGATGGTGCGGGGGTCGCAGGGGGCGAGCAGGACGACCTCGGCGAGCCGCCCGGCGACCGCCCCCGGCCCGGACGGGCCCAGCTCGCGGACGACGTCGCCGTCGCCGCCGGTCTCGACCCGCCCCGTGCGCGGGCCCTGGCCGGAGTCGTAGCGGACCAGTCGCATCCGCTCACACCGTCCCGGCCGGGCCGAGTGCCTCGCGCACCAGCTCCAGCGGGTGCCAGGCGGTGCGCCCGGCGCCGTGGAAGATCTGCTGGCGGCAGGAGACGCCGGTCGCGGCGACCAGGGTGTCGGCGGACTCGGCGTCGATCGCCGGGAGCAGGCGGTCCCGGCCGACCTCCATCGAGGTCGCGTAGTGCTCGGCCTCGAAGCCGAACGAGCCCGCCATCCCGCAGCAGCCGGAGTCGATCTCGGAGACCTCCAGCCCGGGGATGCGGCGCAGCAGCGCGAGCGTCGCCGCGGTCCCGACCTCGGCCTTCTGGTGGCAGTGCCCGTGGTAGACCACGCGCCGCCCGCTCAGCGCCGACCGCTCCGGCAGGACCAGGCGGCCGTCGTCGAGGGCCTCGACGAGCAGCTCCTCGACGTGGCGGACCCGCTCGCCCACCGACCGGGCCTCGGCGCTGTCCGGGAGCAGGGCGAGGGTCTCGTCGCGCAGGGTGAACACGCACGACGGCTCGCAGCCGACGATCGGCGCGTCGGCCGGTGTGTCCCGGGCGAGCGAGGTGACCAGGCCGGTCGCCTTGCGACGGGCGTCGTCGAGCAGTCCCTTGGACAGGCTGGACCGGCCGCAGCAGCCGCCGCCGGCCAGCTCGACCCGCCACCCGGCACGCTCCAGCAGGCCGATCGCGGCCCGCCCGATGTGCGGCTCGGTGAAGGTGGTGAACGAGTCGGCCAGCCACACGACGGTCCCGGCCGGTGCGGCGGCCCGCGCGGGGTCACGACGCCGGAACCACCGCACCAGGTTGTCCCGGTCGAAGCGCGGCAGCGGGCGGCGCGCGGTGATCCCGACCGTCCGCTCGGCGAGCCGGCGCAGCACCCCGACCCGGCCGGGCAGGTTGGACAGCGGCGCGGTCGCCGACCCGAGCCGGTTCAGCGTGCGGATCGCACCGAACAGCCGCGAGCGCAGCGGCGTGCCGTGCACCGCGTGCTGCTGGTGGAGCGCCTCGGCCTTGAGCGAGGCCATGTCCACGCCCATCGGGCACTCGCTCTTGCAGGCCTTGCACATCAGGCACAGGTCGAGGATCTCGTGCAGCCGCCCGTCGGCGAGCCCGGCGGCCGGGTCCGGCTCGGACAGCGCCTTGACCAGTGCGTTCGCCCGGCCGCGCGTGGAGTGCTCCTCCTCGAGGGTGACCTGGTAGGACGGGCACATCACCCCGGCCGTGGTCTTGCGGCACAGGCCGATGTTCATGCAGCGGTCGGCGGCGTCGCGCATCCCGGTGGCGCCGGGGCCGCCGATCACCTCGAACGACAGCGCCGTGGTCAGCCGCGGGGCGGGCGGCAGCGCGTCGCGGTCGCGCAGGTTCTCGGTCATCGACGGGGCGTCGACGATCTTGCCGGGGTTCATGACGTTCCCCGGGTCGAACAGGGCCTTGACCCGGCGCATCGCCTCGTACAGCTCGTCGCCGAAGATCTCGCGGTTGAACTCCGAGCGCGCCAGCCCGTCGCCGTGCTCGGAGGAGTTCACGCCGCCGTACTCGGCGACCAGGTCCTTGATCCGCTCCGCGACCCGGCGCATCGTGGCGACCTGGGCCGGGTCGGTGAGGTCGACGAACGGGCGGATGTGCAGGCAGCCGACCGAGCAGTGGCCGTAGAACCCCGCCTCGAGACGGTTCTCGTCGAGGATCTGCTTGAACCGCGCGGTGTACTCGGCCAGGTGCTCGGGGGCCACCGCGGTGTCCTCGACGAAGGCCAGCGGGCGCCGGGTGCCCTCCCCCGCCGCCATGAGCAGCCCGAGGCTGGACTTGCGGACCTTGAGCAGCGCGGCCTGCTCGGCGGGGGTGACCAGCTCCAGGGTGTGGTAGCCGTGGCCGTGGCGCTCCCAGAGCGCCGCCAGTGCGCGCAGCTTCGCCACCAGCCCGGCCTCGTCGTCGCCGGAGAACGAGACGAACAGGAGCGCGGCCGGGTCACCGACGAGGTGGTTGCCCAGGTCGGCGTACTCGATCTTGCGTCGGGACAGGTCGAGGATGGTCCTGTCCATCATCTCGACCTGGTGCGGATCGCAGCTCAGCGCGTCGGCGGTGGCGGAGATGGCGCCGTGCACGGTGTCGAAGTGGCCGACGGCGTAGACCGTCCGCGCGGGCTTGGGCACCAGGTCGACGACGGCGCGGGTCGCCAGCACCAGCGTGCCCTCGGCGCCGACGACGAACGTCGCCAGGTCGAACGTCCCGGACTCCGCGAAGCCCGCGAGCCGGTCCAGCCGGTAGCCGCAGGCCCGGCGCCAGAACAGCGGCATGCCCGCGGCGATCGCGTCCTCGTTCTCCGTGACCAGCGCGGGGAGCTCGCGGTAGAGGGCGCCCTCCAGGGTGTCCGCGGCGGCGCGACGACGGCGCTCGTCGGCGTCGACGGGTTCCAGCCGGGCGGTGGAGCCGTCGGACAGCACGACGTCGAGCGCGCGGACGTGGTCGATCGTCATGCCGAAGGTCAGCGACCCGCTGCCCGCGGAGTTGTTGCCGATCATCCCGCCGATCGTGGCCCGGTTGCTCGTGGAGGTGTCCGGGCCGAACATGAGCCCGTGCGCGGCCGCGGCCCGGTTGAGCTGGTCCTGCACCACCCCCGCCTCGACGACGGCGGTGCGCGCCACCGGATCGAGCTCGACGATCCGGTTGAGGTGCCGGGACAGGTCGAGCACGAGCCCCGGTCCGACGGTCTGGCCGGCCAGGCTGGTGCCGGCACCGCGCGGGACGACCGGCACGCCGAACTCGGCCGCGGTGCGCACGGCCGCGGCGACGTCGTCGTGGGTACGGGGGAAGACCACTCCGAGCGGGGTGATCGCGTACATGCTCGCGTCACGGGAGAAGAGGTGGCGGCTGTAGTCGTCGAAGGCGACCTCGCCGGTCACCCGGGACCGGAGCGTCTCCTCCAGACCCGGGACGGCGGTGGTGGCGGTGGCGGGACGGGTCAGCTCGGCGGTCATGGGGGGCGTCCTCTCGCGACGGTGCGGGGGCGGTCGGGGCGGGTCAGTCGGTCTGCAGCCGCTCCAGCGCCGCGTCGAGGCCGGAGCCCGCGACCGGCACCCCGGCGAGACCGAGGCCCATCTGGACACCGGCGAGGGTCCCGGCCAGCGTGAGGTCGTTGAACGCACCGAGGTGGCCGATCCGGAAGATCCGCCCGGCGAGGCGGCCGAGACCGGCGCCCAGCGACATGTCGAAGCGGTCGAGGATCACCGCGCGGACCTTGTCGGCGTCGACGTCGTCGGGGACGAGCACGGCGGTGAGCGCGCTGGAGTACTCGCGCTCGTCGAGGGCCAGCACCTCCAGGCCCCACGCCCGCACCGCGGCCCGGGTGGCCTCGGCGTGGCGGGTGTGGCGGGCGAAGACGTTCTCCAGTCCCTCGTCGTGGAGCAGGCGCAACGCCTCCTTGAGCCCGTACATGAGGTTGGTGTTCGGGGTGTAGGGGAAGAAGCCGCGCTCGTTGGCCGCGAGCATCGGGCCCCAGTCCCAGAAGGTGCGCGGCATCGTCGCGGTGCGGGAGCGCTCCAGGGCCTTGGCGCTGATCGCGTTGAAGCTCATCCCCGGTGGCAGCATCAGCCCCTTCTGCGAGCCGGCGACGGTCACGTCGACACCCCACTCGTCGTGCCGGTAGTCCATCGAGCCGAGCGAGGAGATGGTGTCGACCAGCAGCAGGGCCGGGTGATCGGCGGCGTCCATCGCGGCGCGGATCTCGGCGACCCGGCTGGTGACACCGGTCGAGGTCTCGTTGTGCACCACGCAGACGGCGGCGATCCGGCGGCCGGTGTCGGCGGCGAGCCGCTCGGCGACGACGGCGGGGTCCGCCCCGTGCCGCCAGTCGCCGGGCACGAGGTCCACCCGGAGCCCGAGCCGGCCCGCCATCTCCTGCCACAGCGTGGCGAAGTGCCCGGTCTCGAAGCACAGCACCGTCTCCCCCGGGTTCAGGGTGTTGACCAGGGCCGCCTCCCACGCGCCGGTGCCGGTGGCCGGGTACATCACGACCGGACCGGTGGTGCCGAAGACCGGGCGGACGTCGCGCAGCAGCTCCGTCCCCAGCGCCTGGAAGTCCGGACCGCGGTGGTCGATCGTCGCGGCCGACATGGCGCGCAGCACCGAGTCCGGCACGTTCGTCGGGCCGGGGATCTGCAGGAAGTGCCGACCGGCTGCGTACGTCATGAGGTTCTCCACGCTCGGTGACCGATGGTTCCGGATGGCGGAATCCGGGTCTCGCGCTGATGACGGTATACCGTCTACAGTCTGCCGTCGAGAGGGTGCTGCAGAGCCTTCCCACATCCCGTCGAGCGGCATCGACGCCGCTTGACGGGCGTGTGTGATCCTGCTGATACTCGGGATATCGAATTCGTTTTCCGCATTGCGGAAAATGCGGCCCGGCGACGTCGCGCGGACCGCGTCATCAGTTCCTGTCTGCGTCAGTGCCGACCCCAGAGGAAAACGATGTCCATCGAACTCATCACCATCGTGGCACTCGCCCTGGTGTTCCTGATAGCGACGATCCTCCCGGTCCACATGGGCGCGCTGGCCTTCGTCGCCGCGTTCGTCGTCGGCACGGCGTTCGTCGGGGAGGACACCGACGACATCGTCGGCGGGTTCCCCGGCGACCTGTTCGTGATCCTCGTCGGCGTGACCCTGCTGTTCGCCATCGCCAAGGGCAACGGGACGGTGGATCGCCTGGTCCAGCTGGCGGTACGGGCCGTCGGTGGCCGGATCGCCCTGATCCCGTGGGTCATGTTCGGCGTCACCGCCGTCCTGACCGCGGTCGGCGCCGTCGTCCCCGCCGCGGTCGCCATCATCGCGCCGATCGGCATGGGATTCGCCCAGCGCTACAAGATCAACCCGATGCTGATGGGCCTTCTCATCATCAACGGGGCGAGCGCCGGCGGCTTCTCGCCGATCAGCATCTTCGGCAGCATCGTGAACGGCGTCGTCGCCCGCAACAACCTGCCGAGCAATCCGGGGCTGCTGTTCTTCTCGTCGTTCGTGTTCAATCTCGCGCTCAGCATCGTCGTGTTCCTGATGTTCGGCGGGCGGGAACTGCTCCGCCGTTCCCGGGATGCCGCGGGATCCTCGGGCGCCGGCGACGACCGAGTCGCCGTGGCCGCCGAGCCGGGCACCTCGCTCGCCCTGGGCGGCGGCGCCGTGCCGCACGGCCGGTCACGGACGGTCACCGGCGGGGCCGGGTCGGGTGGGTCCGGAGCCGCCGAGCCGGTCGGCCCGGACGACGACGAGCCGCACCGCCCGCTCGAACGCGACCACGTGTTCACGATCCTGGGCCTGGTCGCACTGGCCGTCGGCGCACTCGCGTTCGGCCTCGACGTCGGCTTCACCGCGCTCACCGTGGCGGCGGTCCTCTCGATCATCTCGCCGTCGTCGGCCAAGGCGGCCGTCGGGCAGGTCGCGTGGCCGACGGTGCTGCTGATCTGCGGGATCGTGACCTTCGTGTCGCTGATGGAGCGGGTCGGCACCATCGACTGGCTCGGCACCCTCGTGACGACGATCGGGTCCCCGCTGCTGGCCGCGATCATCATCTGCCTGATCGGCGCGATCGTGTCCGCGTTCGCCTCGACCACCGGCATCCTCGGCGCCCTGATCCCGCTGGCCGTGCCGTTCCTGCTCGCCGGCGAGGTGGGCGCGGTCGGCCTGATCATCGCGCTGTCGCTGTCGTCGTCGGTGGTGGACTCCTCGCCGTTCTCCACCAGCGGGGCGCTCGTCGTCGCGAACGCGCCGGCCGACCAGACCGACCGGGTGTTCCGCGGGCTCATGATCTGGGGCTTCAGCATGTGCGCGGTGGCACCGCTGCTGAGCTGGCTGATCTTCGTCGTCCCCGGCTGGGGCTGATCCGGTGCCGGGAACGGGAGCAGGCCCGGGCGGCGTCCAGTCCGTCGTCCGGGCCTTCCGGATCCTCGACGTGCTGGCCGAGGCGGACGGGGAGCTGTCGATCAGCGAGCTCGCCGTGGCCGTCGACCTGCCGCAGCCCACGATCCACCGGATCGTCGCGACCCTGCGCGAGCTCGGCCACGCCCACCAGGTCACCAACCGCCGCTACACCCTGGGGCCGCGGCTGATCGGGCTCGGGGACCGGGCGTCGCGGGTGCTGGGGGTGCGCGCCGGGGACGACCTGCGCGCGGTGGCGGAGCGGTTCGGCGAGACCGCCAACATGGCCGTGCTCGACGGGGAGCGCGCCGTCTACACCGCGCAGGTGCCCGGTCCGCACTCGATGCGCACGTTCACCGAGGTCGGGCGACGGGTGCCGCTGCACAGCACCGGCGTCGGGAAGGCGCTGCTCGCCCAGCTGCCCGCGCCCGCGGCCCGGCGGCTGCTGGGCTCCACCGGGCTGCCCGCGGCGACCGACCACACCGTCGTCGACCCCGACCGGCTGCTCGGGGAGCTCGACCGCATCCGCCGGGCCGGGTTCGCCGTGGACGCCGAGGAGCAGGAGGTCGGCGTGTTCTGCGTGGCCGTCCCGCTCGCCGGGGTGTCCAGCCCGGCGGCACTGTCGGTGTCCGGACCGATCCACCGCTTCGGGCACGACCGTGTCGCCGAGGCGGCCGCCCTGCTGCGGGCCGCCGCCGACGGCATCGGCGGGACGCTCGCGTGAGCGCCGACCGGAGCTCAGGCCCCGCGCCGGCGGGCGAGCCACTCCTCGGACTCCGGCGTGCCGCCGTCGAGCCGGTCGACGAGGTCGAGCAGGAACGACGTGTGGCCGTGCTCGGTCAGGGCGCGCTGCGCGACCTCCGGGTCCCCCGCCTCGACCACGGCGAGCAGCTCGCGGTGCCGCTCGACGTTCTCCAGCAGGGACTCGCGACGGGCGGTGCGGTTCATCGCCATGCACAGCTGCATCTGGAACGACAGCGCCCGGTAGGCCTCGGTCAGCCGCGAGTGCCCGGCGAGTGCGACCAGCGACAGGTGGAACTCGAACTTGTGGTGCAGGAACCGGCTCTCGTCGCCGGCCCGGCCGACCTCCTCGAACGCCGCCAGGGCCGCCCGGCAGCGCCCCAGCCGCTCGGGCACCCGCACCGGCACGCCGAGGCGGACGGCGAGTGCCTCCAGGTCCTCGCGCAGGGTCACGATCTCGTAGACGTCGTGCCGGGTCAGCGTGCGCACGGTCGCGCCACGCCGCGGGTGCGCGACGACCAGGCCCTCGTGGGTCAGTGTCTGCAGCGCCTCACGCAGCGGCGGGCGGGAGACCCCGAGCCGCTCGGTCAGGCGCGCCTCGACCAGCCGCTCCCCCAGCGCGAGCTCGCCGGAGAAGATCATCGCGCGCAGGGCGTCGGTCGCCAGCTCCGCCATGGACGGCGGCGCGACGATCCGGCCACCGGTACCCGCGTGCACCGCCGTCACCGCACCCACCTCTCCCGTACTTCCGTATACCGTATATCACGGCCGATGCCGACGACCCCGGAGGGCTGCCGATGCAGACCGACCCACCGCTGACCGGAGTGCTCGTACTGGAGGTGGGGGCCTTCATGGCCGCGCCGTTCGCGACGATGCAGCTCGCCGACCTCGGGGCCCGGGTGGTCAAGGTCGAGCCGCCGGGCACCGGCGACCCGACCCGGTCCGCGGGCCCGTTCCTCGACGGCGAGAGCTCCCCGTTCCTGCGGCTCAACCGCAACAAGGAGTCCGTCGTCCTCGACCTCAAGGACGAGCGGGGCCGCGCCGCGTTCCTGGCCCTGGTCGACCGCGCCGACGTGGTGGTGGAGAACCTGCGGCCGGGCGCGATGGACCGGCTCGGGCTCGGCTACGAGGCCCTGGCCGACCGCCGTCCGGAGCTGGTGTACGCCTCGGCGTCGGGCTGGGGTGTCGACGGTGCGGCCGCGACACGGCCGGGGCTCGACATCATGGCGCAGGCCGCGAGCGGGCTGATGAGCGTGACCGGGGAGCCCGACGGCGACCCGGTCAAGGTGGGCGTGCCGGTCTGCGACCTGGTGACCGCGCTCTACGTGGCGCTCGGGGTGACCGCGGCGCTGCGCGAGCGGGACCGCTCCGGAACCGGTCAGCACATCGACGTCTCGCTACTGGAGTCGGGAGTCTCGCTCGCGGTGTGGGAGGCCGGCATGTACCTCGGCGACGGGGAGGTGCCCGCGCGGCAGGGCTCGGCCCACCAGCGCTACGCCCCCTACCAGGCCGTCCGCACCCGCGACGGGCACGTGACGGTCGGCGCGAACACCACCCGGCTCTGGACGTCGCTGTGCGCGGCGCTCGGGCTGGAACGCCTCGAGCGCGACCCGCGCTTCGCCGACCCCGGCTCGCGGCTGGCGAACCGGGTGGCGCTGATCGACTGCATCGAGACGGTCACGAGTACCCGGTCGTCGTCCGACGTGCTCGCCGCGCTCGACGCGGCCGGGGTCCCCTGCGCGTCCATCGCCGGCTACGACGAGGTCTTCACCGACCCGCTGCTCACCGGCCGGGACTTCTTCTGGGACGCCCCGCACCCGACCCTGGCCGCGGTCCGCCAGCTGGGGTCGCCGATGCGCTTCTCCCGCACTCCCGCGCGGCGGGGCACCGCCGGGCCCCCGCTCGGCGCGGCGACCGACGAAGTCCTCGCCGAGCTGTCCGACCCCGCCCGCGGGGGCCACGCGTGAGCCCGGAGGTGACCGCGGAGCTCGCGGCCGGGGTGCTCACCGTGACCTTCCGCCGTCCCGAGCGGCGCAATGCCCTGACCTGGGGCATGTACGAGGGGCTGGTGGCCGCGTGCGAGCGGGCCGACGCCGACCCGGAGGTCCGGGCGCTCGTCGTGCGCGGCGAGGGCGGCCGGGCCTTCGCCGCGGGCACCGACATCGGCCAGTTCCGCGCGTTCACCTCGGGCGCCGACGGGGTGGCCTACGAGCGCCGGGTCACCGCCGTGCTCGACCGGGTGCGCGCCGTCGGCGTGCCCACCGTGGCCGCGGTGGCCGGGTACTGCGTCGGCGGCGGGCTGGGCATCGCCTGCGCGGCCGACCTGCGCATCGCGACGCCCGGGTCCCGGTTCGGCGTGCCGATCGCCCGCACGCTGGGCAACTGCCTGTCCGCGCGGACCCTGGACCTGATGGTCGAGGCCCTGGGCCGCCCGCTGACCGCGGACCTGCTGCTCACCGCGCGGATGCTGGAGGCCGAGGAGGCCGCGCGGGTGCCGGGGTTCCTGCACGCCGTCGTCGACGACCTCGACGCGGGGCTCGATGCGCTCACCGGGCGGCTCACCACCGGCGCACCGCTGACGGTCTGGGCGACCAAGCGGCTGCTGGACGACCGGTCCGCCGACGACACCGCGGTGGTCGACCGGGTCTACGGCTCGACCGACTTCCGCACGACGGTCGCCGGGTTCGGGCAGGGCGGCACCCCGAGCTGGACCGGGACCTGATCCGGGGCTCCGGTCCGCCGTCGGACCGGTGACCGGGGTCGGCGCCGGGCCGTCGGGCCCGAGTGGCGGGTCCGTGGGGCCCGGAGGGCGGGTCCGCCGGGCCCGGAGGGCGGTCAGCGCCGCCGCAGCGGCCGGGCCGGGCCGGT
>NZ_WWFY01000015.1:0-2264 GCF_009864975.1 Pseudonocardia sp. SID8383 | reverse complement strand
ACCGCGCGGTCACCGTCGCCACCGACGCCGGGGCGCCGTCGGTCGACGTCGTCGGCTATTCCGCGGGCGGCGTCGTCGCGGGGCTGTGGGCGATCCGCGACGACGGCCCGGCCCGGGCCCGGCGGATCGTGTCGATCGGCTCCCCGCTGGCCGGGACGACGGTGGCCGGCTCCGCCGCGGCCGTGTCCCCGGAGGCGTGCCCGCAGGCGTGCCGTCAGCTCGCCCCGGGGTCGGCACTGCTGGGGGAGCTCGCCGGGGCCGGGACGGCGGTGCCCTGGCTGTCGGTGTGGACCGACCGTGACCAGGTCGTCACCCCGCCGACCTCGGCCCGCCTCGACGGTGCGGTCAACGTGGAGCTGCAGCAGCTGTGCCCGGGCTCGACCGTGGGCCACGGCGGCCTGCCCGCCGACGACGCCGTGATCGGCCTGGTCGTCCGTGCCCTGTCCACCGCACCGATCGAGCAGGCCCCGGCCGCCTGCGGCACCCTGCGCGCCGCGGGCTGAGGCGGCCCGGCGCGGCGGGCACTCAGCTCGCGATGTCCTTGGTCGCCAGGTTCGCCCACGCCGCCCCGACGGCGACGGCGACCCAGCCCGCCTGCACCCACGCCCCGGTGCGGGCGGCGTCGTAGAGGACCGGGTCGCGGTAGAGGTCGATCCAGGCCAGCCAGTGCGCCGTCGGCAGGAAGTCGACGAAGGCGGCCGAGGCGTCGAGGGCCTGCAGCGACGCACTGGTCACCACGACCGCGAGCACCGCCAGCGCCGCCGCCAGCGGTGAGTCGGTCAGGGTGGAGAAGAAGATCCCCAGCGCGCCCAGGGTGAGCATGCACAGCGCCAGGTAGGCCACGGTCAGCCCGGTCCGGGTCGCCAGGTCCACCGGTTCGATCACCGTCCCGGACAGCGACGCGACCGAGCCGGGCCCGGCGTCGACCGGGGGCAGGGTGAGACCACCGGTGGCGGTGGTGGTGCCGGTGCCGAACACCGCGATCCCCACCGCGTAGGACGTCAGCACCACCAGCGTCACCGCGGTGACCACGAAGAACGCCACCGACACCAGTTTCGCCACCAGCAGCCGCAGCCGTCCGACCGGCCGGATCAGCAGGTAGCGCAGGGTCCCCGCGGCGGCCTCCCCGGCGACGGTGTCCCCGGCGACC
The DNA here is from genome assembly GCF_009864975.1 of Pseudonocardia sp. SID8383. Classification (NCBI taxonomy): domain Bacteria; kingdom Bacillati; phylum Actinomycetota; class Actinomycetes; order Pseudonocardiales; family Pseudonocardiaceae; genus Pseudonocardia; species Pseudonocardia sp. SID8383. The sequence continues at coordinate 1,114 of NZ_WWFY01000015.1, read as the reverse complement.
ACCGCCACGGTGATCGGCAGCAGGATCGGCAGCACCAGGGCCAGCGCGAACGCCGGGAAGATCTGCCCGTTCGTCGCGACCGCGGACAGGAACGCGGGCCCCTGACCGGGCGGCGGGAGGATCCCGGTGGCCGACACGACCACCGCGACGAGCGCCGGCAGCGCGCACAGCAGCAGCCAGCACAGCCACACCCGGGTGCGGCGCAGCAGCAGCGCCAGCTCGACGAGGATCACCGCGCCACCGCCCGCCCGGCCGTCGACACCCGGTCCGAGCCGTCACCGGTGCGTTCCAGCACCACCTGTTCCAGGGTGCGGCGCTCCGGTTCCAGCGACGCCACCGGCACCCCGGCCCGCACCAGGTGCGCGTTGAGGTCGGCGGGGTCGACGGCGCGGACCACGAGCCGGTCGCCGTCGGCGGACTCCAGCGCCCGGCCGAGCGCCCGCGCCGCGGCCGCCGGGGCCGGGGTGCGGACGACGACCCGGCCGGTCGGTGCCCGCAGCTCGTCGAGGTCCTGGGTGAGCACGAGGTGCCCGGCGTCCATCACCCCGACCCGGGTGCACAGCGTCTCCACCTCGGTGAGCAGGTGGCTGGACAGCACCACGGTCGTGCCCCGTTCGTTCAGCGCGGTCAGCAGGGTGCGCATCTCGCCGATGCCCCGCGGATCCAGGCCGTTGGTCGGTTCGTCGAGCAGCAGCAGCGCCGGGGCGCGCAGCAGCGCCGAGGCGATGCCCAGGCGCTGGCGCATCCCCAGCGAGTAGGCCCGCACCGGGCGGCGGTCGACCCCGCCCAGGCCGACCTGCTCCAGGGCCTCCTGCACGCGTCGTCGCCGGTCGGCGGGCCGGTGCAGCGGGCCGCCCACCGAGCCCGCCGCGTCGAGCAGGGCCAGGTTCGCCCGGCCCGACAGCCCCGGCCAGGCGGCGGGGGACTCGACCAGCGCACCGACCCGCGGCAGCACCGTGCGGGCGGCCCGCGGCATCGGCGAGCCCAGCACCTCGATCGACCCCGAGGTGGCGTGCACCAGCCCGAGCAGCATCCGCACCAGCGTCGTCTTGCCGGAGCCGTTCGGGCCCAGCAGCCCGAACCGGGAGCCGGCGGGCACCGCCAGGTCGACGCC
>NZ_WWFY01000137.1:0-15394 GCF_009864975.1 Pseudonocardia sp. SID8383 | reverse complement strand
TGCGTGGGTGCCGTCGTCGCCGGCCGGGTGGGCGGGGACCGCCCCCTCGTGACGCCGCGCGGGCCGGACGGGGTCGGTGGCGCCGCCTCCGGTGGAGGTCCGTCCGTCGGACGACTCGCCCGTTCCCGGCCCGTTCTCGGTCATGGGGCAACTGTGCGCCGTGACCCTGAGACGACCCTGTGACCGCGCTGGGAATCGCTCGGGCATCGGGTGAGAGTGCCCGGCACGCGGGTCCTCGCCGGCGGTCCGGGCAGGTCAGGAGATCGCGCCGGCCACCGTGAGCACCAGTCCCAGCACCGCGAGGGCGGCCCCGCCGCGGGCCCACAGCCGCTGCGCGCGCCGGTCGGAGTCGGTCAGCTCGGCCTCGGTGCGGGTGGACAGCACGAAGGTCCCGCCGGCGTCCTGCGGCGGCCGGATCACCAGTGGCCCGTCCCGGTCGTCGACCTCGCCGAGGACGTACATCGCGACGCCGGGGCGCAGCACCCACTCCTGGTTGCGGTAGCCGACGGTCCGGTCCCCGCCCCGGCCCCGGTCGGCCGGATCGAACCGGTCCAGCACCTGTTCCACCGGGTCCGGGTGCCGCCCGCCCGGGTCGACGCCGATCGTGTGCCCGTCGCGCAGCAGCGCCCAGCCGTGCGGGGACGTCCGCTCGGACACGGTCTCGGTGTGGGTCTGCGTCCGGGTGCGGCCCTCGTCGTCGCGCTCACGGCGCTCGAACCGGCGCTCGACCCGCTGCATGTGCCACACGCAGTCGACGCCCGCGAGGTCGGAGCGCAGCACCCCGACCGGGGCGGGCGCGGTCTGCCCGACGACCTCGCAGACCTTCCGGAACGTGCCCGGCCGCCCGGCGAGCTCCGCCGCGACGCCCGCGAGGTCGAGCAGCTCGGGCACCGACAGCGTCTCGGCCGCCATCATCGCGTGCACCCGGCGCTGGGTGCGGACCGCGACCCAGATGCAGGCCGCCCCGGCCAGCAGCGCGACGATCCCCACCCACAGCACGGGCGGAACCTAGCAGGTCAGGAGACCAGCTCCACGATCGTGGCGTTGGCGGTGCCGCCGCCCTCGCACATGGTCTGCAGCCCGTAGCGGATCCCGCGGTCGCGCATGTGGTGCACCAGGCGGGTCAGCAGCACGGTGCCCGAGGCCCCCAGCGGGTGCCCGACGGCGATCGCCCCGCCGAGCGGGTTCAGCACGGCGTCGTCGGCGCCCAGCTCGGCCTGCCAGGCCAGCGGGACCGGCGCGAACGCCTCGTTGACCTCGAACGCGCCGATCTCGCCGATCGACAGCCCGGAACGCTTCAGCACCTTCTGCGTCGCCGGGACGGGCCCGGTCAGCATCCGCAGCGGGTCCGCGCCGGAGACGGCCCCGGAGTGGTAGCGCACGATCGGGGTCAGGCCGAGCTCGCGGGCCCGCTCCGGGGTGGTCACGAGCACCGCCGACGCGCCGTCGGAGATCTGCGAGCTGTTCCCGGCGTGGATCACCCCGTCCGCGGAGAACGACGGCTTCAGCGCGGCCAGGGTGTCGGCGGTGGTGCCCCGGCGCAGGCCCTCGTCGGCGGTGAACCCGGGCGCTCCGGGCACGTCGACGAGCTGGTCGTCGAACACGCCGGCGTCGATCGCGGCGGCGGCGAGCTCGTGGCTGCGTGCCGCGTACTCGTCGAGCCGGGTCCGCGACAGTCCCCAGTCCCGGGCGATCCGCTCGGCGCCGACGCCCTGGTTGAAGTCCCCGTTCGGGAACTCCCCGGACTCCAGGTCGGCGCGGTAGCGCTCGCGCACCAGCGGCCCGTAGGGGCGTCCCAGGTCGCGGCCCGCGCCCAGCGGCACCCGGGTCATCGACTCCACCCCACCGGCGACGACGACGTCGTACTGCCCGGCCAGCACCATCCCGGCCGCGAAGTCGAACGAGGACTGGCTCGATCCGCACGCGCGGTTCACCGTCACCCCGGGCACCGTCTCCGGCCAGCCCGCGGCGAGCAGCGCGTAGCGGCCGATCTGCGCGGCCTGGTCGCCGACCTGGTTCACACAGCCCCACACGACGTCGTCGACGACGGCGGGGTCGATCCCGGTCCGCTCGGCCAGGGAGCTCAGCACGGCGGCGGACAGATCGACCGGGTGGACCTCGGCCAGGGACCCCTTCCGCTTCCCGATCGGTGTGCGGACGGCGGCACAGACGACGGCCTCGGGCATGGGGTCCTCCTCGGTCACCGGTGACACGACTCGTTCGCGACGCTAAGCCATCGGAGGGGGTCGGCGCTGAGAGGGCGATCACAGCGCCGGATGCGCATCAGGTGTCGAGACGCTCTGGATCGATGAGGTACCGTCTCGGTCGTACACGAAGGGGAGTAGCTCCCAACGCTGCGCTCGACATACTGGTCCGCCTCGCACTCCGACGGCCGACCCGGGCGCAGCGGCCTGACCACCACCAGGCGAGCGAGACCTTCGATCCGGATACACCGGGTCGAGGGCACCCGAACCTCGGTCCGGTCGAGATCGAGGGATGGACATGGACGGATTCCTGATCGCGTTCGCGATCAGCTTCGGCGTCATCTTCGTGGCCGAGCTGGGCGACAAGTCGCAGCTCATGGCCCTCACGTTCGCGACCCGCTTCAACGCGATCCCGGTCCTGATCGGGATCACGATCGCCACCTCGGTGACCCACCTCGTGTCGGTCGCCGTCGGCTACGGCCTGGGCGCGTCGATCCCGACCGGCTGGATCGCACTGGTCGCCGCGGTCGCCTTCCTGGCGTTCGGGGCCTGGACACTGCGCGGCGACAGCCTCTCCGAGGACGAGGAGGCGAAGGCCAAGCGGGCGGGCGGGTCCGCCGTCGTCGCCGCGTCGGTCGCGTTCTTCCTCGCCGAGCTCGGTGACAAGACGATGCTCGCGACGATCACCCTGGCCGCCCAGCACGGCACCCTCGCCGGGTCGATCGGCATCTGGGCCGGGTCCACGGTCGGCATGGTCGCCGCGGACGGGCTGGCCATCGTCGTCGGCCGTCAGCTCGGCAAGCGGCTCCCGGAGCGGGCCATCTCGGTCGGCGCCGCGGTGATGTTCTTCGTCTTCGGCGCCTGGCTGCTCTACGAGGCCGTCCCGCAGGTGTGGGGCGAGGACGCCTGGGGCCGCGTGGTCGACGTCGCCGGGCACCACGGGCTCGGCTGGGCCGCGCTGGTGCTGGGGGCCCTCGCCGTCGGCGCCGGGCTGTGGTTCCGCGGTCGTGCGCATCGCGCCCGCGGGGAGCGCAGGCTCGACGTCGCCCGGACCCCGGGCAGCCCGGCCTGGTGGGCCCGCACGCTGTTCGTGCTGGCCGCGGTGCTCGGGTTCGGTGCGCCGCTGCTGGTCGCCCTCGACGTGCTGCAGCCGATCTCGGTGCTGGCCCGGCCGGCGGTCGCCGTCGTCGGGGCGGGGCTGCTGCTGCTCGGCTTCGCCGTCGTCGCGGTCGCGATGCTGCAGCTCGGCACGGTGTGGCGCCGCTCGGCCACCGAGGCCGGGGCGGCCGCGGCCGGTGACCCGGACGCCGCGCGACGCCCGGTGCTCGCCACCGGCGGGATCTACCGCCGCGTCCGCAACCCCGCGCTGACCGGCCTGATCGTCGGGTGTGCCGGGATGCTGTTCATGGCCCCGACCCTGCTCGGCGTGCTCGCCGGGGTGCTGATCCTGGTCGCGGTGCAGATCCAGGCCCGTGCGGTCTACGAGCCCGGCCTGGGCAGCGCACTGGGCGCCGAGTACGACGAGTACCGCGCCCGGACCGGCCGGTTCCTCCCGCGGGTCCGCGCCGACCGCACCCCCGCGGGTGAGGGCGACCGCACGACCGTCGGCTGAGCGGCCCGCCGCGAGCCACCGCGGCGACGACACCGTCCGCCCCGGCGCGACCGGGGCGGGCGGTGTCGTCTGCGGGGACCGGGGTCCGCAGGCGGGTCAGGAGTACCAGGTCGGCTCGGGCAGCTCGTCGCGCAGCACCCACGCCCCGACCTCGCGCCGCTTGTAGGCGACCGGGTCGTGGAGGGTGTGCGTGCGGACGTTGCGCCAGAACCGGTCGAAGCCCAGCTCCGTGGTCGTCGCGCGGGCCCCGAGGCCCTCGAAGATCCCCGAGGTGATCTCCAGCGCGACGTCGGTGGCACGCGCCTTCACCGCGGCGACCCGCACCTCGTGCCGGCCGCGCTGCTCGGCGGTGACGCCGTCGGCGTCACGGTGGATCACCTGCTGCTCCTGCGCGACGGCGTCGGCCAGCGCCTCCACCGCCCACAGCTTCGCGTGCAGGTCGCCGTAGAGGTCGAGCTGGTAGGGCTCGTCGACGGCGCGCTCGTGGCCGCCGTGGAGCCACGGCCGGGTCCGCTCGCGGGTGAAGCGCGCCGCGGTCTCGAGCGCCCCGCGGGCGATCCCGAGGTAGAACTCCACGAAGACGAGCTGGATGATCGGCACGTTGAGCGTGTTGTAGACCCGCGGCGTGAACACCCTGTCGGTGAACCCGGCGGCCGCCGCCCACGGCACCCGGACGTCGGTGATCGTGACGCTGCCGGACTCGGTGAGGCGCTGGCCGATGTTGTCCCAGTCGTCGCCGAAGACGATGCCCTCCTGGTGGCTCGGCACGATGGCGAAGACGTGGGTGTCGGTCCGCTCGATCACCCCCTCCAGCACGGTGACGTCGGAGACCCTGCTGCCGGTGGAGAAGGACTTGCGGCCGGAGTAGACGAGCTCGTCGCCCTCGTCGCGGATGGTCAGCTCGGCGTCGCGCGGGTTGACCGCGCCTCCGAAGAACCAGCGGTTGCGGGTGGCGTCGGCCTCGACCGCCGCGATCTGCTCGGGCGTCCCGACCAGCCGGGCGGCCCAGAACCAGAGCAGGTGGTAGCCGAGCAGCTGGCCGATGGAGCCGTCGCCCGCGGCGACCTCGCGGATCACCCGGTAGGCCAGCGGCCACTCCTGTCCGCCGCCCCCGTGCTCGACCGGCCCCAGGATGGTGACCAGGCCGGAGTCCTTGAGCAGGGCGACCTCGTCGTGCGGGGTGGCGCCCGCCCGGTCGCGGGCCGCGGCGTCACGCTCCAGGACACGGCGGACGTCGCGGGCCCGGGCCAGCCAGCCCGGGGCGTCGGTGGGCGTGGTGGACCAGTCGAGCGACTCGACGGTGGTGGGCTCGAAACGGTTCTCGGTCGTGGTCACGGTGTGTCTCCTCGTCGTCGGAGAAAGGTGTCCGGGCGCGGCGGCGCACGATTCGGCGGATACGCGCGGGAATGCGCACCGGATCGGCGGAGGAACGGTGGGCCCGGACGGGAGGGAACTGTCGGGGCGGTCACCGGCGACCGGGGTCGCCGGCCGCGGCGCAGGTCAGGGAGCCTGCTCCGCGGGGATGCCGGTCAGCGACAGAGCGACGAGGTCACACGCGAGAGGTCGACGTGGCGTCGACGGGTGAGCTCGGTGAACAGCACGACCCCAGTGTTCGGGGAGATCACGGTGGAAGTCAACGAGACGTTCCCGGGAATGGGACGCGGCGCGGGATGTCCGGTCAGGACGGGCCCCGGGAACGCGGACGGGCCCGGCGACGACGGTCGCCGGGCCCGTGCGGACGGTGTCGGTCAGACGGTGGTGAGCTGCGGCTCGCGGGCGGCCAGCTCGGCCTCCTTCTCCCGGATGATCGGCAGCACCTTCGCGCCGAAGTACTCGACCTCCTCCTGGAAGTGCAGGAAACCGAGCAGCAGCAGGTTCGCGCCGCGCCGCTTGTACTCGATGGCGCGGTCGGCGATCTGCTCCGGGGTGCCGATCAGCTGGGTCTTGAAGCCGTCGTTGTACTGGACGAGGTCCTCGAACGAGGAGTCCGCCCACATCCCGCGCTTGTCGCCGGTGGAGTTGCCGGCCTGCTGGACGGCGTCGCGGAAGCCCTCGACGGCGGGCCGGTTGGCCTTCTCGATGATCTCGCGCAGGGTGTCCCGGGCCTCCTTCTCGCCGTCCCGGGCGATCATGAAGCCGTTGAGGCCGAACCGGACGGGCTGCAGCCGCTCGGCGGTCTTCGCGTGGCCGAGGACCTCCTCGACCTGCTCGGAGAAGCCGTCGTAGTCCTTGCCGTTGGAGAAGTACCAGTCCGACACGGCGCCGCCGTTGTAGCGGGCCGCGGTGGAGTTGCCGCCCTGGAAGATCTCGGGGTGCGGACGGCCGGGGACGTCGACCGGGCGGGGCTTGAGGTCGAAGTCGCGGATCCGGTAGAAGTCGCCGGCGAACTCGGCGCCGCCGTCGGAGGTCCAGATCTCGCGCAGCACCCGGATGAACTCGTTGCTGCGGCGGTAGCGCTCGTCGTGCTCGAGCCACGGCTGGCCCATCGCGGTGAACTCGGCCTTCAGCCAGCCGGAGACGATGTTGACCGCGATCCGGCCGTTCGTCAGGTGGTCGGCGGTGGCGACCCACTTGGCCAGCACCGAGGGCTCCCACAGGCCGGGGTGGACGGCGGCGATCACCTTGAGCCGCTCGGTGGCCAGGCCCAGCGCGAGCGAGAATGCGGTGGCCTCGTGCTGGTGGTCGGCGCCGTAGCTGGCCATGTAGCGGATCTGGGACAGCGCGTACTCGAAGCCGTTGTTCTCGGCGGTCTGCGCCAGCTTCTTGTTGTACTCGAAGCCCCAGTCGGTGCGCTGTTCGATGGTGCTGGTGACCAGCCCGCCGGAGACGTTCGGGACCCAGTACGCGAACTTCAGCGGCTCCTGGATCCGGGTGTTGGGCGTGGTGGCGAGAGCATCGGACACGGGAGACTCCTCGGGGGTGTGCCGGGCACGGCAGACGGGCACACGACGGCGCCGGAAAGAGAGGGAAGAGGGAGGAAACGGACCTGCGGTGACGCGATCAGCGACAGGCCTGGCTCACGACGACGAGGTTGTCGACGTGACGGCGTCGGGTCAGCAGGAAGCCGGTCACGCTTCCACCGAACCCGGGGGAGCGGGTTGTTGTCAACCGGATGCCGGGGAGATCACCACGGGTCCTCACCGGTGGACCGGGTCGACGCCGAGCAGGCCGTGCGCCAGCCCGCCGAGCAACCCCACGAGCCGGTGCTGGTCCAGGCCGCTGCGGAAGAACAGCGTCGACTGGATCGCGCCGACGCAGGCGTGCACCAGCACGCGCAGCTCGCCGTCGGACAGGTCCGGACGCAGCGGGGCGAGCACGTGCACCCAGTCCTCGACGTGGTGGCGCTGACGGCGCCGCAGGTCGCGGCGGGCCTCGGCGGGCAGGGTGTGGACCTCGCCGTAGTAGACGGCGAACTCGGTGCGGTTCTCGGTCACCAGCCGGATGTGGTCCGCCACCAGCACGGTCAGCGTCTCGCGCTCGGGGGTGCCCGCGGCCAGCGCCGCCGCCGCGGAGGCCTCCAGGCGGGCCATGCCGCGGTCGAGCAGGGCGAGCAGGACCGCCTCCTTGGAGGCGAAGTGCCGGTAGATCCCGGACCCGACGATGCCGGCCTCGGCGCCGATCTCGGCCATCCCGACGGCGTGGAAGCCGCGACCGGCCGCGAGCCGGGCCGCCGCCTCGAGGATCCGCTCCCCGCGTTCCGGGTCGCGCCGCCGCGGGGGTCCCGCGGTTCCGGAGCTGGTTCGCGTCGGCATCTTTCCAGCATCGCATCCGCGCGGTACGGTCCGCCACAAGTGAACAACGGATCACTAGGGAGTCGGCGTGGACTTCACCGAGACCGACGAGGAACGCGACCTGCGGGCGGCCGTCGCCGCCATCGCGGCCTCCTACGGCAGCGAGTACTACCTGCGGTGCGCCCGGGAGGGCAGGCACACCCACGAGCTGTGGAAGGCGATGGGGCAGGCGGGGTTCCTGGGCGTCAACGTCGCCGAGGAGCACGGGGGCGGTGGCGGCGGGCTCGTGGAGCTGTCCATCGTCTGCGAGGAGGCCGCGGCGCAGGGCGCCCCGCTGCTGCTGGTGCTGGTGTCCGCGGCGATCTCGGCCGAGGTGATCGGGGAGTTCGGCTCCGAGGAGCTGCGCCGTCGCTGGCTGCCCGGGCTCGCCGACGGCTCCACCAAGGTGGTCTTCGCGATCACCGAGCCGGAGGCGGGGTCCAACACCCACCGGATGGCGACCCGCGCCGACCGCGACGGCGACGACTGGGTGCTCACCGGCACCAAGCACTACATCTCCGGCACCGACGACGCCGAGGCCGTGCTGGTCGTCGCGCGGACCGGGAGGGCGCCGGACGGGAAGGCGCGCCTGAGCCTGTTCGTCGTGCCGGTCGACTCGCCCGGGCTGACCCGTACCCCGCTGCCGGTGGACCTCATCGCCCCGGACAAGCAGCACGTCCTGCACTTCGACGACGTCCGCGTCCCGGCGGGCAACCTGGTCGGCGCCGAGGGCGACGGGTTCCGCCAGGTCTTCCGCGGCCTCAACCCCGAGCGGATCACCGGCGCCGCGCTCGGCGTCGGCATCGCCCGGTTCGCGCTGGCCAAGGCGGCCGACTACGCCCGCACCCGGCAGGTCTGGGACACCCCGATCGGTGCCCACCAGGGCGTCTCGCACCCGCTGGCGCGGGCCCGGATCGAGACCGAGCTCGCGGCGCTGATGACCCGCAAGGCCGCGTGGCTGCACGACCGCGGGATGCCCGCGGGCGAGGAGTCCAACATGGCCAAGTACGCGGCGGCCGAGGCGGCGACGCACGCCGTCGAGGCGGCCATGCAGACCCACGGCGGTAACGGTCTGGCCAGCGAGTACGGGCTGATCCCGTACTGGGGGATGGCCCGGCTCATGCAGGTCGCGCCGGTGAACCGCGAGATGATCCTCAACCACGTCGCCCAGCACGGGCTCGGGCTGCCGAGGTCGTACTGATGGGTGCCGGCGAGCTCGACCGGAACCTGATCGGGCGGGTCAACGTCGCCGACGCGCTCGGCCGCAGCGCCGCCGCCCGGCCGGGGCGGACCGCCGTCGTCGACGGGGAGCGGTCCTGGACCTGGGCCGAGCTGGACGCCTGGGTGGACCGGCTGGCCCGCGGGCTCGCCGCGCGCGGCTGGACCCGCGGCGACGCGCTCGCGCTGGCTTCGGGCAACAGCGCCGAGTTCCTCGCCGTCTACTACGCCTGCGCCCGCCTCGGCCTGGTCTGCGTGCCGGTGAACCTGGGCTGGCGTCCGGACGAGGTCGCCTACGTCCTGGGCCACTCCCGGGCCCGCGGGATCGTCGTCGAGGCGCAGCTGGTCGCGGCGCTCGCGCCGGCCTGGGAGCAGGTGCCCGCGGTGACCGAGGTGTTCGTCGCGCCCGGCACCGGCGGGCCGGCCGGCGCCGGGGTCCCGCTGGCCGACGTCGAGGCCGGGGGCGGGGACGGCGCCGGACCGGTCGAGGTGCTGGTCGAGGACCGGGACCCGCTGTCCTACCTGTACACCTCGGGGACGACGTCGTTCCCCAAGGGCGTCGTCACCTCGCACCTGGCGGTCACTCTGGAGTCCTTCTCCGCGGCGCTGGACTCGGGCTGGTCGGCGGCGGACCGCTTCCTGGCGATGATGCCGATGTTCCACACCGCGCAGCTCAACGCGTTCTGCACCCCGGCGGTGCTGGTCGGGGCGACGATCCACCTCTCCCGGGGGTTCGAGCCCGCCGCGTTCCTCGACACCGTCGAGCGCGAGCGGGTCACCCAGGTGTTCGGACTGCCGATGATGTACCGGGCGGCGCTGGAGCACCCGTCGTTCGCCGGGCGGGACCTGTCGTCGCTGCGGCGCGCGGTGTACGCGATGGCGCCGATGTCCGAGCCGCTGATCCGGGCCTGCCTGGACGGCTTCGGCTGCGACTTCGCGCTGCTGTTCGGGCAGACCGAGATGAGCCCGTGCACCACCCTGTTCCGTCCCGAGCACCAGCTGACCCACATCGGTGCGGTCGGTACCCCGATCACCGGGGTCCGGGTCGCGGTCATGGACTCCGGCGGGACCCTGCTCGGCCCGGGGGAGGAGGGCGAGATCGTCTACCGCGGCCCGTCCACCATGAACGGCTACCTCGACGACGACGCCGCGACCGACGAGGCGTTCCGGCACGGCTGGTTCCACTCCGGCGACGTCGGCCGGCTCGGCGAGGACGGCGTGCTGTGGTTCGCCGACCGGGTCAAGGACGTGATCAAGACGGGAGGCGAGAACGTGGCCTCGCTGGAGGTCGAGCGGGCCGTCTACGCGGCCGCACCGGACGTCGCGGAGGCGGTCGTGGTCGGGCTGCCGCACGAGCGGTGGAGCGAGGCGATCACCGCGGTGGTCGTGCCCCGGCCCGGCGCGACGGTCGACCCGGAGGCGCTGCTGGCCGCCCTGCGCGGGCACCTCGACCACTACAAGGTCCCGAAGGCGGTGATCGTCGCCGACGAGCTGCCGCGCACCTCGACCGGGAAGATCCGCAAGAACGTCGTCCGCGAGACCCACGCCGGCCACTACGGGCCGCCCTAGCCGACGTGCACCACGGGGTGCCGGGCCACGTCGGGCCCGGCCTCCCGCAGGATCTCCCGGGTGATCGGGGCGACCTCGCCGACGCCGGTGACCTTGCACCGGGCGTGGCGCGGGTGCTCCGGTTCGGGCCGGGCGTGCGGGCCCTGCCGGTCGGGCGGTGCGCGTCCTGCAGGAGCCCACCCGGGTCGCGGACCCGCCGCGGGGCCTCGGTGATCGCCACCGGCCCAGGATTGCGCTACGACACGGTCTGCGCCGCTCCTGCGGGCGGATCGTCCGTATCCGGTGGGGTGAGGGTGGCCGCGTCGGTGCAGGCGAGCAGCGCACCGGCGAGCGGGCCGTGCCCGGCGACGAGCTCGACGACCCGCGCGTCGTAGCCGCGGACCTCGAGGAACCGGGCGGCGTCGCACTGCGGGTCGCCGGTCCGGCGGGCGACTGGCGAGTGCCCGATGGGGTGCAGCACCGCGGCCGTCATCAGCAGGTCCCGGTCGTGCCCGCCGTCCTCGGCGGCGGCGCGGGCCGCGATCGCCGCCCGCTGCGCGCGCTCCCACAGCTCCGGGCGCTGGTGGGCCAGCAGCGTCTCGGCGAGCGCGCGGGCGGCGTCGAACCCCATGACCCGATCCTGCCCCACCGCGCCGTGACGTGATCCGCTGCGCGCGGTGATCCGTGCCGCGCGTGCGTCCGGACGCGCGCGGCGCACGGATCACCGCGCGGACGACGACGCCCCGCGGCCGGTGCAGCCGCGGGGCGTGTCGGGGCACCGACCGGGTCAGACCGTCTCGGACTCCCGGTCGCCCCGCTGGGCGCGGACCGCGCGGAGCACGACCGGGGCGACCAGCAGGATCGCGATCAGCGAGTACACGACGATCGCGAGCGGGGTGGAGACCAGCGTGGTGACGTCGCCGTCGGCGATCTGCAGGGCGCGGCGCAGCTGCAGCTCCGCGTCCGGGCCGAGGATGACGCCGATGATGGCCGGCAGCACCGGCAGCCCGAACCGGCGCATCAGGAACCCGATGCCGCCGATCGCGAGCAGCACCACCAGGTCGACCGGCTGGCCGGACACCGCGTAGGCGCCGACGCAGGCGAAGAACAGGATGCCCGCGTAGAGGTACGGCCGCGGGATCCGCAGCAGCTTCGCCCAGGCCGGGGCCAGCGGAAGGTTCAGCACCAGCAGCATGACCAGGCCGATGAACAGGCTCGCGATGAGCGTCCAGACCAGGTCCGGCTCCTTCTGGAACAGCAGCGGGCCGGGCTGGATGCCGAACTGCTGGAACGCGGCGAGCATGACGGCGGCGATCGCCGTCGTCGGCAGGCCGAGGGTCAGCATCGTCGCCAGCGTCCCCGCCGACGACGCGCTGGCCGCGGACTCCGGCCCGGCGACGCCCTCGATGGCGCCCTTCCCGAACTGCTCCGGGTGCTTCGAGAGCTTCCGCTCGGTCACGTACGCCATGAAGGTCGACATCTCGGCGCCGCCGGCCGGGATCGAACCGAAGCCGAACCCGATGAACGGGCCGCGCAGCCACGGCTTCCAGGTCCGCTTGAGGTCCTCGCGGCCCAGCCACGGACGGCCGACCGGGATGACCTCCTGCGTGCGTCGTCGCAGGTGGGCGGCCACCCACAGCGCCTCGCCGATCGCGAACAGCCCGACCGCGACGATGATGACGTCGATGCCGTCGGCCAGCTGCGGCACCCCGAAGGTGAGCCGCGGCTGCCCGGAGATCGGGTCGAGCCCGACCAGGCCGATCGTGAGGCCCAGCGCGAGCGCGGCGAACCCGCGGACCCGCGAGGCACCCAGCACGCCGCTGACGGCGACGAAGGCCAGGACCATGATCGCGAAGTAGTCCGGGGCGCCGATGTCGACGGCCACCGAGGCGATCAGCGGGGCGACCAGGACCAGCCCGGTCACGCCGACGATGCCGCCGATGAAGTGCCCGATCGCGGCGGTGGCGAGCGCCTGGGCGCCGCGCCCGGACTTCGCCATCGGGTTGCCCTCGATGGCCGCCATCACCGAGGCGGACTCGCCGGGGGTGTTCAGCAGGATCGACGTCGTCGACCCGCCGAACATCGCCCCGAAGTAGATGCCGGCGAACATGATGAACGCGCCGGTCGGGTCGAACGCGTAGGTCACCGGCAGCAGCAGTGCCACCGCCATCGCCGGGCCGATGCCCGGCAGCACACCGATCGCGGTGCCGAGCAGCACCCCGAACGCGGCGAACAGCAGGTTCTGCGGGGTCAGCGCGTGCGCGAACCCGTTCATGAGCAGGTCGAACGTGCCCATCAGCCGAACACCCCCATCAGCGGGCCGCCCGGCAGGTCGACGCCGAGCACGGCGTCGAACAGCACCCAGGTCAGCAGCGAGACCGCGGCGGCGATGCCGAGGTCGCGGAGCACCGCGCGCGAGCCGAGCGCGTAGGTGGCGCCGGCGAACAGGACGGTCCCGGCGATCGGCCAGCCGGCGAGCGGGATGAGTGCCGCCGTCGCGACGATCACCCCGGCCAGCATCCCGACCGTGCGCAGGTCCACGGCGGTGTCGAGGTCGACGTCCTCGCCGCCCTCGGCCTCGCCGCGGCCGCCGCGCAGGACGTCGACGGTCAGCAACGCCGCCAGCACCGGCAGCGCCGCGCCGAGCACGAACGCGACGGTGCGCGGTCCGAGCGGGTCGGACGCGCTGCCGCCGCCGCCCTCGGCGAGGGTGTCGCCGAGCACCAGCAGGCCGATGAGGGCCAGCAGCACCGACACACCCAGCTCCGAGTGCTCCGTCCACCAGGAGCGAGCGGTCCCGGTGTCCCCGGTGTCCCCGATGGTCGTCACGTCAGCCCCAGCCCGGTCAGTACCCGCTCGACGCGGGCGTCCTCGTCGGCCAGGAACCGGCCGAACTCCGGCCCCGGCAGGAACGCGTCCTGCCAGCCGTTGCGTGCCAGCACCTCGCGCCACTCCGGCGTCGTGTGCAGCTCGGCGTAGGCGCGCTCCAGCTCGGCGACGCCCTCGGGGTCCAGCCCCGGCGGCGCGACGACACCGCGCCAGTTGGTGAACTCGACGTCGATGCCGGACTCGCGCAGCGTCGGCGCGTCGAGGCCGGGGATCCGCTCGCCCGCGGTCACCGCGAGCACCCGCAGGTCGCCCGAGGCGATCTGGTCGGCGAACTCGCCGAGCCCGGACACCCCGAACGCGACCTTGCCGCCGAGGACGGCGGCGAGCAGCTCGCCGCCGCCGTCGTAGGAGACGTAGTTGACCGTGCGCGGGTCCACGCCGGCGCCCTCGGCCATCAGCATCGGGGCCAGATGGTCCGGGCCGCCGGGGGAGGAGCCGCCGCCGACCGGGGTCTTCCCGGGGGCCGCCCGCCAGGCGGCCAGCAGGTCGCCGAGGTCCCGGTAGGGCGAGTCACCGGGGACGACGACGATCTCGGTCTCCTCGGTGAGCCGCGCGATCGGTGTGGTCTGCTCGAGCGTGGCCGGCGAGTCGTTGGAGTACACGCTCCCGACCACGCCCAGGCCCATGCTCATCACCAGCCGGTCGTCGCCGGCCTCGTTGACGGTTCGGCCGAGCCCGACCGTGCCGCCCGCACCGGGCAGGTTGAAGACCTCGACCGACCCGGTCAGCCCGGCGTCCTCCATGGCCTTGGCCGCGCTGCGGGCGGTGACGTCGTAGCCGCCGCCGGGGGCGTTCGGGACCAACATCCGCAGCCCGCGGAGCTGGGTGCCGTCGCCGCCGCCCCCGATCGCGCCGACCGCGGGCGGGACGAGGAGCAGGGCGGCCAGCACGGCCACCACCGTGCCGAGGAGAGGTCCGACCCGGGGCCGCGGCACGGGCGGCGTGGGGGCGTCCGGCGGAGGCCGGTCCTGCATTCGTGGAGGAGCCGTCTGAGGCATCTGCGTCCGATCTCACCGTTGCGAAGCGAACGCGTTGCAGTGTGCGGAGTCACCCGTCCGATGTCTCCGTAACGGCCACAACGGTCGTTGTGGTCGTTGCGGTCACCGCGGACCGGGTGCGCGGGTCAGCGTGCCCGCAGCCCCAGCTCGCCCAGGACGTGCTCCACCCGCTCGTTCTCGGCGGCGGTGAACCGGGCGAAGTCCGCGCCCGGGAGCCAGGCGTCGCGCCACCCGTTCGCGGCCAGCACCTGCCGCCACTCGGGTGTGTCGCGCATCGCGGAGACGGCGTCGGCCAGCGCGGCGCGGTCGGCGTCGGGCAGCCCGGGCGGCGCAACCAGCCCGCGCCAGTTGCTGAACTCGACGTCCACCCCCGACTCGCGCAGCGTCGGCACGTCGAGGCCGGGCACCCGCTCGCCCGCGGTCACCGCGAGCACCCGCAGGTCACCGGACCCGATCTGGTCGGCGAACTCGCCCACCCCCGACACCGCGAAACCCACCTCGCCGCGCAGCACCGCCGCGAGCAGCGGACCCCCGCCCTCGTAGGACACGTAGCGGACCCGGGCGGGCGCGATGCCGGTGCCCTCGGCGAGCAGCATCGTGGCGAGGTGGTCCGGTCCACCGACGCTCGAGCCGCCGCCGGCGGTGAGCCCGCCGGGGGCGGCGCGCCAGGCGTCGAGCAGCGCGCGGACGTCGCGGTAGGGCGAGTCCGCGGGCACGACGACGATCTCCGACTCCTCGACCAGCCGCGCGACCGGAGTGGTGCCGGCGAGCGAGAGCGGGGTGTCACGGGAGGCGGTCGCCCCGACGATCCCGAGCCCCATGCTCATCAGGAGCCTGCCGTTGCCCGCCTCGCCCTCGACCCGGCCGAGCCCGGCGATCCCGCCGGCCCCGGACAGGTTGAACACCTCGACCGGGCCGGCGATCCCGGTGTCGGACAGCACCTTGGCCGCGCTGCGGGCGGTGACGTCGTAGCCCCCGCCGGGTGGATTGGGGACCAGGATGCGCAGGTCGGACAGCGGCCGCGGCCCGTCGGTCAGCACGATCGGGACGACGACCGCGGCGAGAGCCAGCACGAGCACCACGACCAGCGAGACGACCGGACCCCGGCGGGCGCGGCGGGCGATCGGTGCCCCGCCGGGCCGCGTCGCCGTCCCC
>NZ_WWFY01000136.1:0-19428 GCF_009864975.1 Pseudonocardia sp. SID8383 | reverse complement strand
GACCCGCTGACCCAGCGCCTGGCCGCGGCGCTGTCGCGCTGACCGAGCGCCGCGCCACCACACCGCCTCCCCGCGCGACCGCCGGTACCGCCCTGCGGTCCCCGCCCGGCACCGCGACCGGTAGCGCCCCGTCGGCCACGGGCCGCACGACCTCGCACCGGTTCCCCGCACCTCGCAGCCCCTGCAGACGGTGCGAGGTCCTCAGAAGATGTGCGAGGTCGGCCCGCACCGGCAGGATCGGGTCGTGAGCACCGACCGGATCGCCGCCGAGCTGCGTCGCCCCCTGCGGTGGGTCCCGCCGATCCCGCTGCACCGCCCCCGGCTGCTGCGCCTGCTGCAGCGGCTGTCCCGGCGCGGCAGGCCCGCCACCGTCGACGGGGTCCGGTCCACCACCCACCCGGGCCCGCCGCTGCTGCGCGTGCACGTCCCCGACCACCGCACGACCCCCGCGGCGCTGCTGTGGTTCCACGGCGGCGGCCTCGTCCTGGGCTCCCCCATGATCGACGACGTGCGGTGCGGCGAGCTCGCCGCGGACCTGGGGATCGTCGTCGTCTCGGTGGACTACCGGCTCGCGCCCGGTGACCCGTTCCCGGCCGCGCGACGACTGCCACGACGGCTGGACCTGGCTGCAGGACGCCGCCGGCCGGCTGGAGGTCGACCCGGCGCGGATCGCCGTCGGCGGGGCGAGCGCCGGGGGCTGCCTGGCCGCCGCGCTGGTCCAGCGCCTGCACGACGAGGGCGGACCGCAGCCGGTCGCGCAGTGGCTGGTCTACCCGATGCTCGACGACCGCACCGCCGCCCGTCGCGAGCTCGACCGGCCCCCGCACCGGGTGTGGAACAACCGCAACAACGAGGTCGGCTGGCGCGCCTACCTGGGGCGCCCGCCCGGGACCGGCGAGCCCGCCCCGTATGCGGTGCCCGCCCGTCGCGCCGACCTGTCCGGGTTGCCGCCCGCGTGGATCGGCGTCGGCGACGTCGACCTGTTCCACGACGAGGACAGCACCTACGCGCGGCGGCTGCGCGAGGCCGGGGTGCCGGTCGAGCTCGACGTCGTCCCCGGCGCCCCGCACGGCTTCGACGGCTGGGGCAAGGGCGTCGCGATCGCCGACGACTTCACCGGGCGCTCGGTCGCCTGGCTGCGCGGCGCGCTCGGCAGCTGATCACCCGGCCAGGTCCAGCAGCAGCGCGACCAGCTCGCGGGGCCGGTTCTGCGGCACCAGGTGGTGGGTGTCGATCTCGGCGTAGCGCCAGGCGTCGGAGGTCCGGGCACGGTCGGCGGCCGCGGTGAACGCCCCGCCCGCGACGTCCTCCCGGGTGGCCCGCACGAACGTCCGGCCGCACGGCCACTGCTCCAGCGGCCGGGACAGCCGCACCGGCTCGGTGAACGTGCGGACCGGCTGCGGGGAGCGCCGCGGCGCCGACCACGCGGCCTCGGCCGGGTCGTCGTAGTGCCGCTCCGGGCCCGGGACCAGCCACGACGACCCCAGTCCCGGTGCGCCCGGCGCCGGCACCGCGCCGGCGAGGGCGGGCGCCAGGTCCAGCGCGGACTCGCCGGCGGCGGGGACGAACGCGTCGAGGTAGACCAGCTCGCGGACCCGGTCGCCGATCTCGTCGAGCGCCCCGGTGACGACCATGCCGCCGTAGGAGAACCCGAGCAGGACGATGTCGCGCAGGTCCTCGTAGAGCACGGCGTCGACCACGTCGCGCACATGGACGGACAGGTCGATCCACGGCCCGGCCAGGTGCGAGCGCTCCCCGATGCCGGTGAGCGCGGGCGTCACCACGTCGTGGCCGGCCGCGCGCAGCAGCGGACGCACCAGGTGGAAGGAGTGGGCGCCGCCCCAGGCGCCGTGGACCAGCACGAACGTCGTCATGACGGCAGACTTCCACGACGATGAGCGTTTTCCCCGACGGCTTCTTCGACCGCGCCGACCAAGTCGACGACCGCGAGTTCTACCTGCCCCCGCGCTTCGTCCAGCACATCGACGAGGGCGCGATCGCCGCCGCGTCGGCGTTCTACGACGAGATCGGCACCACCGGCCGGGTGCTGGACCTGATGTCGTCGTGGGTGTCGCACCTGCCGCACCGCCCGGAGCACCTGACCGTGCTGGGCATGAACCGGGCCGAGCTCGCCGCCAACGAGATGGCCCACGAGGCCGTCCGCCACGACCTCAACGCCGACCCGGTGCTCCCCTTCGCCGACGCCGCGTTCGACGCCTGCGTCTGCACCGTCTCGGTCGACTACCTGACCGACCCGGTCGCGGTGTTCGCCGAGGTGGGACGGGTGCTGGTGCCGGGCGGGGTGTTCGCCGCCACGTTCTCGAACCGCTGCTTCCCGACCAAGGCGGTCCGCGGCTGGCTCGCCTCAGACGACAGGACGCGGGTCGCGATCGTCGGCGAGTACTTCCGGCGCAGCGGCGCGTTCGACACCCCGGCGGCCCGTGACTGCGGCGCACCCGGGGACCCGCTGTACGCGGTGTGGGCCCGCACCCCTACCGGCTGACGAAGTCCAGCACCGCCCGCTCGAACTCCGGCGGACGCTCCATGTTCGGGTAGTGCGCGGTCCCACCGATCTCGCCGGGGCTGCCGTCCGGGACGGCGGCGACCGTGTCGGCGACGATCCGCCGGTGGTCGTCGGAATCGAGGGCGCCGACGAGACCGAGCAGCGGCACCGGGAACGCGCCGGCGCGCTCGACGGCGTCGTCGAGGAAGCCGATCGGGCCCGGGGGCGCGGCCGGGTCCGCGGGCAGGTGGTGGGACAGCAGGTCGACCGCCATCAGCCGGATCTCGGCGACAACGGCCGGGTCCACGTCGGCCTCCGTGCGGAACGGGCCGGGCACGAACTCCAGGAACACCCGGACCCAGCGCTCGGCGTCGAGGTCCAGGCGCGCCTGCTCCCAGCGCGCCATGGTGTCGACCGTCCACGGGTCGGTCCACACCGGCTCGCCCGCGCCGGCGCCGCACAGCACGACCCGGTCGACGAGGTCCGGGCGTTCCAGCGCGGTGTCGAACGCGACCCGCGCCCCCATCGACAGTCCGACGAGCGCGACCGGCCCGGCGTCGAGGTGCTCCAGCAGCGCGGCGAGGTCGGTGTGCGGCCGGTGGCCCTGCGGGCCGGGCGTCGACGACGCGCCGTGCCCGCGGGCGTCCGGCACCACGACCCGGTGCCGGGCGGACAGCGGCCCGATCTGACGCGACCACATCCGTCCGTCGACGGCGCCCCCGTGCAGCAACACCAGCGGCGGGCGCCCGTCCGGGTGCGGGCCGGTGTCGCGGTAGGCGATCCGGCCGTCCTCCACGGGCAGGAACGTCGGGACGGTGACCTGGGCGAGGGCAAGCGTCATGACAACCAAGGTGTCATTATTTGGGCATCATGACAACCCAGGTGTCATACTCGGAGGGTGCCCGACATCGACGACACCGCCGAGAAGCTGGCCGAGGTCTACGTACTCGTGGGCCCCCTCTACCGGCGGGTGCTGCGCGAGGTCGAGGAGTCCGCGCCGGACAACCGGGTCTCGGCGGGCGTGCGCGCGGTGCTCGACCAGCTCCGGCGGCACGGTCCGATGACCGTGCCCGGGATCGGGCGGTCGCAGTCGCTCAGCCGGCAGTTCGTGCAGCGGATGGTCGACGACGCGCTGGCCGCCGGGCTCGTCGAGCGGGCGGACAACCCGCGGCACCGGCGGTCCCCCCTGATCGTGCCGACGCCGGCCGGGCGCGCGGTGATCGACGAGGTCGTCGGACGGGAGCACGCGCGGCTGCGCGCGGTCGCCGGACACCTCGACCCCGCCGACGTCGACGCGACGCTGCGGGTACTCGCCGCGATGGTCGCCGACCTGACCGAGATCGAACCGGAGATCGAACCCGGGCATTGACCCCCTCGGCCCGGTGGCGCACGATCCGACCGAGATCGACCCCCCACCACTGGCGGTGCCCACGCATGTCCGACACGTTCACCTTCTCCGGCCGCGACGGCGCCGCCGTCACCGCCTACCGCTGGCTCCCCGCTGCCGCGGACGACCCGGTGCGCGGGATCGTCCAGATCACCCACGGCATGGGCGAGCACGCCCTGCGCTACATCGCCCTCGCCGACGCGTTGACCGCCCGCGGCTTCGCCGTCTACGCCCAGGACCACCGCGGTCACGGAGCCACCGCGGGCGGGCCCGAGAACTTCGGCGTCCTCGGCGACGACGGCTGGGAGCAGCTGGTCGGCGACATCGGGCTGCTGTCCGCGCACGCCCGCGCCGAGCACCCGGGCGCCCCGCTGGTGCTGCTCGGTCACAGCATGGGCTCGTTCGCCGTGCAGCAGTCCCTCGTCGCCGACGGGACGCCGCCGGACGCGGTCGTGCTGTCCGGCACCGCGTTGCTCGACCTGATGGAGCAGGGCCTGGACCTGTCCGCGCCACTGGACCTGTCGTCGTTCAACGCGCCGTTCGAGCAGCGCACCGGTTTCGAGTGGCTCAGCCGCGACCCCGCGCAGGTCGACGCCTACGTCGCCGACGCCCGCTGCGGCTTCGGTCTCGACCTGCCCGGCACGCAGGCGATGTTCGCCGCCGCCCGGCCGCTCGGCGAGGTCGCCACGCTGAAGCGGATCGCGGGCGGGCTGCCGGTGTACGTCGTCGTCGGGGACGAGGACCCGGTCAACGCCGGGCTGGCCCTGGTGCGGCCGCTGACCGAGCGCTACGCCGAGGCCGGGCTGCACGACGTCACGCTGACGATCTGGCCGGGTGCCCGGCACGAGGTGTTCAACGAGACCAACCGCGAGGAGATCGTCGCGGACCTGCTGTCCTGGCTCGACCGTGTCGTCCCCGAGCAGCGGGGTGCCTGAGGTGCGCGTCGACACCACCGGCGGCTTCTCCGCCTCCCCGCTCGAGACCGAGGCGGCGGCCGTCGCCGCGGAGGCCGAGGGCTACGACGCCCTGTCGGTCCCCGAGACCTCGCACGACGCGTTCGTGTCGCTGGCGCTGGCCGCCCGGGCGACCAGCCGGATCCGGTTGCAGTCGGCGATCGCGGTCGCCTTCGCCCGCAACCCGATGACGCTGGCCTACCAGGCCAACGACGTGCAGCTGCTCTCCGGCGGCCGGTTCGACCTGGGGCTCGGCTCGCAGGTCCGCCCGCACATCGAGCGCCGGTTCGGGATGCCGTGGAGCCGCCCCGCGGCCCGGATGGAGGACTTCGTCTCCGCCCTGCGGGCGATCTTCGACGCCTGGGCCACCGGGGGCCGGCTGCATCACCGCGGCGAGTTCTACTCCCACACCCTGATGACCGAGTTCTTCTCACCGGGTCCGAACCCGCACGGGATCCCGCCGGTGATGCTGGCCGCGGTCGGCGAGCGGATGACCGAGGTCGCGGGCCGGGTCACCGACGGGCTGCTGGCGCACTCGCTGACCTCGCCGTCGTACCTGGCGGAGGTGACGCTGCCCGCGCTGCGCCGCGGACGTGGCCGCGACGACCTCACCGGCTTCGACGTGTGCCTCCCGGTCTTCGCGGTCCTGGGCGCCGACGCCGAGGCCCGGGCCGTCGCCGAGGCCGGGGTGCGACGCCAGATCGCCTTCTACGCCTCCACCCCGCCGTACAGGCCGGTGCTGGAGCACCACGGCCGCGGCGCGCTCGCCGACGAGCTCAACGGACTGTCGCGCCGGCAGGCCTGGGACGAGATGACCGGCCTGGTCGACGACGACCTGCTGGCCCTGTTCGCCGTCACAGGCGACCCGGCCGGGGTGGCGTCCGGGATCGCGGACCGCTACCGCGGCCTCGTCGACCGGGTCTCGCTCAACACCCCCTACGACGCCGACCCCGCCCTGGTGCTCGACGTCGCCACCCGGCTGCGCGCGGCGTGAGCACGCATCCGGAGATCCGGGAGGGGGTCCGCGCGGTCTGCTCCGGCTTCGGGGCGGAGTACTGGCGCACCTGCGACCGCGAGCACCGGTTCCCGCAGGAGTTCCACGACGCGATGGCCGCCGGCGGCTGGATCGGCGTCGCCGTCCCCGAGGCCTACGGCGGCGGGGGTGCCGGGATCTCCGAGGCCGCCGCGGTGATGGAGGAGGTCGCCGCGTCCGGTGCGGCGATGAACGGGGCGTCGGCGATCCACCTGTCGGTGTTCGGGATGAACCCGGTCGTCCGGCACGGCTCGGAGGAGATGCGGCGGCGCTACCTGCCCCGGGTCGCCGACGGGTCGCTGCAGGTCGCGTTCGGCGTCACCGAGCCGGACGCGGGTCTCGACACCACCGCGATCACCACGACCGCCCGCCGCGACGGCGACCGGTACCTGGTCCGCGGGCGCAAGGTGTGGACGTCGAAGGCGCCGTTCTGCGACAAGGTCCTGCTGCTGGTGCGCACCACCCCGCGCGCGGAGGTGGCGACGCGGACCGACGGGCTGTCGCTGCTGCTCGCCGACCTGCAGCGCCCCGAGGTCACGATCACCCCGATCGACAAGCTGGGCCGCAACGCGGTGGTGTCCTGCGAGGTCGTCTACGACGACCTGCCCGTCGACGCCGCCGACCTGGTCGGCGAGGAGGGCCGCGGCTTCCGGCTGATCCTCGACGGGCTCAACCCGGAACGGATCCTGATCGCCGCCGAGGCGCTGGGCACCGGGCGGGCCGCGCTGGCCGCCGCCGTCGCCTACGCGAAGGAGCGCACCGTGTTCGGGCGGCCGATCGGGCAGAACCAGGGCATCGCGTTCCCGCTGGCCGAGGCGCACATGCGGCTGCACGCGGCGGCGCTGGTGATCGCCGACGCCGCCGCCCGCTACGACGCGGGCGAGGCGTGCGGCGAGCAGGCCAACACCGCGAAGTTCCTGGCCGCCGAGGCCGCGTTCTTCGCCGCGGACCGGGCGGTGCAGACCCTCGGCGGGTTCGGCTACGCCACCGAGTACGACGTGAGCCGCTACTTCACCGAGGCCCGCCTGATGCGCCTGGCACCGCTGCCGCAGGAGATGGTGCTCACCCACGTCGCCGAGCACGTGCTCGGGCTGCCCCGCAGCTACTGACACACGACGGCGGCCGGTGACCCGCCCGGGTCACCGGCCGCCGTACGTGCCGCGTACTACCGCAGGCCCAGCTTCTTGGAGCAGGCCGGCCACGCCTTCCAGCCCTGGGCGTCCAGGACGTTCTCGGCGACGCGGATCTGCTCGGACTTGCTGGCGTTGTGCGCCTTGCCCGACCCGCCGAAGGCCTTCCAGGTGGACGGCGTGAACTGCAGGCCGCCGGAGAAGCCGTTGCCGGTGTTGGTGTTCCAGTCCCCGCTGGACTCGCACTGGGCGAGCTTGTCCCACGTCGAGGTCGCGACGGACTGCGTGGGGACCGCGACGGCGGCGGGGGCGACCGCGGCGGAGGTCTCGGGGGCGGCCGTCGCGGGCCCGGCGAGGGCGAGCGGAGCGCCGAACGCCAGGACACCGGCGACGAGAGATCCGACGAAACGCCCACGGATGGACATGCGCGTGCTGCTCATTGTGTGATCACCTGAGGTCCGGACCCACGGCTTTCCGGGCGGGCCGGTCGCGCGGGGAGCGCTGTGCCGGTGTCGTCGCGAGGGGACTCGCGGCCCGCGGCCCCGTCTCGGTCCGTGCAGGTCGACTGGCCGGGGACCGCGGGACGGGGCCGTGGTGGCGTGGCGGTTCCGGCGCTTCGGTGCGTGCCCCGGCCGTGTGGACCGGAGCGACCACGAAGGTCGCCGACCGGCCGAGATCAGGTCAAGCGGGCGACCGGTGACGTATCACACGGAGATAACGGTCGGGTACGTCGTCCCAGCTCAGGAGCGCATTTTCACGATCACGGAACAGACAGGAACCAGGCCGATGCTTTCGATCCGGAGATGTTCCACCGGCATCAGCGGCGCGGCGCGCCCTCGGCCCGGCGCAGGGTGAACACCGCGATCCGCACGACCATCGCGTCGAGCAGCAGACCGCCGAACGCCCACGCGTCGAGCCAGGCGGTCCAGTTCACCCCCTGCGCGACGGCGAGGAGCCCGGGCACGAGGAACAGCGCGACACCGAGCCCGCCGGCGACGGCACAGGCGAGCAGCGCCGGGCCGTCGGCCCGGCGCAGCAGCAGGAGCAGCGACACGACGGCGGCCGCGGCGACGAGCCCGTCCAGCCCGGCCAGGACCGGTCCCACGGCGCCGAACGCGAGCCGGACGTGCACGGCGGCGGCGAGCACCAGCAGCACGGTCAGGATCCGGCGCCCGGTCACCGGGCCGCGGTCGTCGCTCATGGGCCCATCCTCACCTACCGCACCCGCAGCACCAGGAGGCGGCAGTCGACCTGCTGCCCGGACCGGTAGGGCGCGACCTCGATCGAGACGGCCTCGAACACGTCGGCGGCGGCGAGCCGGTCGACCTCGGCACGGTAGCCCCCGGACTCCCAAACGTCGTCGAGGACGGTCGCGACCAGGTAGCCGCCCGGCCGCACGACCCGGGTGAACTCCGCCAGCGCCGAGGGCCCGACGTGGGCGTGGGTGAGCGTCCCGACGCAGACGACGACGTCGTAGGAGTCGTCGGGCAGCACCAGCGCGGCGGTGAGGTCGGCCTCGCGCAGGTCCCGGTAGGCGCCGGTGGCGCGGGCCCGCTCCAGCATCCCGGTCGACAGGTCGATCCCGTCGACGGTGGTCGCGCCGCGCTCGCGGAGCGCGACGCCGACCAGCCCCGTGCCGCAACCGGCGTCGAGGATCTCCCCGCCGGGGCCCGCGGCCGCGACGACGGCGTCCGCGGTGACCGCGGGCGCGACGTAGCCCTGGGCCTCGCCGGTGAGGTCGGCGTCGTAGGTGGGGGCCCACTCGTCGTAGAGGGCCCGGGCGTCGGCCGGGCCGCTCAGCGAGTAGGCGCGTTCCAGGTGGGGGTCGCCCCCGGTGCTCGTGGCCATCGCCCGATCATGGTGGACGGCCCGCGGGCTGTCATGCGCGCCCGAGCAACCCCCGGCGCGGCGGGTCGGCGGCAAGCAGCGAGAGCGCGCACAGCGCGCCCCAGCCGGCGGCGACCATGGTCGCCTTCTCCCGGGCGTCACGGTCGGGGAGCTGGGAGCCCAGCACCACGAGGTCGACGATGTCGGCGCCGACCCGCACCGCGACGGCGGCCTTGAGCGGGGTGCCGGCCGGAGCCAGCGCCATGGCCAGGCCGGACGCGAGGTCCCGCCCGCCGACCGCCCGCGCGAGCAGCGCGGTCCCCGCGGACGGGGTCCGGCCGCCGCCGGACAGCTTCGTCGGCGACAGCAGCACGTCCGGCTTCGCGGCGACGGCCGCGCCGTAGGCGGCGGTGGCGGCGCCCAGCAGGCGGGGGATCCAGGTCAGGTCACGACGGGGCATGTACCCGGTGTACCCGTTCCGCGCCGGTTCTCGCCCGCCCGCACGGACCGGCGACCGAGCGACCGGTGAGCGTGCCGAGCGCGAGCACCGCACCCCACGGCCCGATGACCCAGATCGGCCAGAAGTAGCCCCCGCCCCCGCCGAGCGCGACGGCGGCCCAGACCGTCAGGACGACCACCGCGGTCAGCGCCCACGGCCCCCAGGTCGCAGCCAGGACGGTCCGGCGGACCCGGCGCTCACGCTCCGGGTCGGCGGGTCGCGGCAGCCGGGGCAGGTCCGCCTCGACCGCGGCGAGCTCCGACGCCGTACGCGCCGCGGTCACCTGCTCGCTGCGGGTGGAGAACTCGGCGAGGTCGAGCCGCCCGTCCCCCACGTGCCTGCCGAGCCGCTCCAGTGCGCGCTCCCGCTCGGCGTCACCGATGCGTACGTCCATCATGACCACCCTCCTGATCGGATACCGATACTATCCGCTATCCGTGCCTGGGGCACAAGTCAGAGCTCGTCGAGGAAGGCCAGCGCCGCCTCCGCCGAGGTGCGCCGCCAGGCGGCCAGCATCCGGTCGAACTCGTCGGCGCCGTCCCCCGCCCGTCCGGCCCGGTCCTGCTCGGCCCGCAGCGCCGCGACGATCGGGGCCAGCTCGCGACGCTGGGCGTCGACCAGCGCGGTCGCATCCCGGCCGTGCCGGTGCAGCACCGCCAGCTTCAGCAGGAACTCCGACCGCAGGTCCCGCACGTGCGGGACCGGAGTGCCCAGCCAGGCGTCCACGTGGCCCCGACCGGTCGGGGTGGCGGCGTAGAGGGTGCGGGGCGGGCCGCCCTTCGTCTCGACGGCCTCGGCGGTGATCAGGCCGGCGTCGACCAGCCTGCCGATGGCCCGGTAGACGACCGGGCGCGGGATCTGCCAGACCCGGCCCAGCTCGCCGTCGGCCGCGGTGAGCGCGGCGACGGCGAAACCGTGCACCGGACGCTCACCGGCCACGGCCAGCACCACCCATTCGGCGAGACCCAGCCGCGGAAGCATCGGGCCAGCGTAGAGCCTCAGCGGTTGACGGCCGCCCCGTTGCCCTCCGCCCAGGAGAAGCCGCGGTCGTAGAGGAAGCGCAGCTCCGGATCGCTCTCCAGCACGAGCCGCTGCCCGTCCCCGGCCAGCTCCACCCGGCCGTCGGGCCGGACCGCCCAGGTGAGTTCGACCGTCCGGACGGCGGGCTCGAACATCGGGGCGGCCCCGGACTGCGGCGGGTTCCACTCGACCCGGATCGTCCGGTCCCCCACGGGCCGCCACGTCCCGCGGACGAACGTGCTGTCGGCGAGCCGGATCGCGATCCCGGCGGACCCGGACTGCGGGTAGCCGGGGAGCGGGACCGACGGCCCGACGTAGGTCCACTGCCCGACGGCCACGTGCTGCCAGCGCCGGTCGTCGGCGAGCCGCGCGGCCGGAGCCGTGGGGTCCTCCACCACCCGGTAGACCCCGGCGAGCGCGAGGTCACCCCGCTGGAGGGCGGGCTGGAACTGCTGGAACAGCACGCCCTGCGCGGCGACCAGGACCAGCCCGAGCACCGGGACGAGCCACCGGGTGACCCGGCGGACCCTCGGCCACGGCAGCAGCCGCGGGGCCCCCTCGGTCGCGGCCGTCGGGCGCCCGGCCAGGAACCGCACCACCCGCGGCAGCTCCGGGGCCGCGACGAGCGCGAACCCGACCGTCAGGGCCAGGGCGATCTGCTTGACCGGCACGTCGTAGGTCATGTTCAGCAGGAAGACGGTGCCGAGCGCGACGGTGCCGAGCAGGCCACCGATCCACGCCGTGCGCCGGAACACCAGCAGCAGCACGACGACGAGCTCGGCGAACCCGGCGAGGAACTGGATCACCGGGGAGTAGGCCATGAGCCCCCACAGCAGGCCCATCGGGCTCTTCTCGCCGGTCATGGCCAGCGCGTCGGAGTAGTCGGCCCGGCCCATCTGGGTCAGGTTGAGCTTCGACCACACGTAGGCCTGCATGACCATGATCAGGACGAACCGCAGCAGCGCGTGCAGCACCCAGCCCACCCGGCTCCACCACGGCCGCGGCGTCGTCGGCACCGCCGTCGTCGCGGCGGCACCGTCCACACCGTCCTCCCGCCGCACCGCGGCGTCCCCCCTCGTCCCGGTCATGACACGACGGTAGGGACGGTGGCGCGGTCGCGGATCCCTCCTCCGACGGATCCTGCGCTCCTCCGCGGGTGGGAGACGTGAACCACAGCCCGCCGACGCATTGTGCACAACCATCAACGGGTAGCCACATGGCGATGCGGCTGCACGACGGCCGCCCGTCCCCGCCGCGGCACCGGAGCCCGGCCACCCCAGACACGACGTCCACACGCGACGCCGACCAGGAGGAAACGTGCCCACGACCGTGCCCGCCATGACCACCGCCGGCCCGAACAAGCCGTTCGAGCGCGGGACCGTGACCCGTCGCGACCCGAAGCCGCACGACGTCGTCATCGACATCCGGTACGCCGGGATCTGCCACTCCGACATCCACCAGGCCCGCGACGAGTGGGGCGAGGGCATCTACCCGATGGTCCCCGGCCACGAGATCGCCGGCGTCGTCTCCGCGGTCGGCGACGACGTGACCCGCTACGCCGTGGGCGACACCGTCGGCGTCGGCTGCTTCGTCGACTCCTGCCGCGAGTGCGAGAACTGCAGGGCCGGCGAGGAGCAGTACTGCCTCGAGGGCGAGGTGCAGACCTACAACGCGAAGGAGTACGACGGCGAGCCCACCTACGGCGGCTACTCCACGCAGATCGTCGTCGACGAGAACTACGTGCTGCGCATCCCGGACGGCGTCGAGCTCGACGTCGCCGCGCCGCTGCTCTGTGCCGGCATCACGCTCTACTCCCCGCTCCACCACTGGGGCGCGGGCCCCGGGAAGAAGGTGGCGATCGTCGGCATGGGCGGTCTCGGCCACATGGGCGTGAAGATCGCCGCGGCGATGGGCGCCGAGGTCACGGTGCTCTCCCGCACGCTGTCCAAAGAGCAGGACGGCAAGCGACTCGGAGCAGCGCACTACTACGCGACCGAGGACGAGTCCACCTTCACCGAGCTGGCCGGATCCTTCGACCTGATCGTCAACACCGTGGCCGCGGTGATCCCGGTCGACGACTACCTCGGGCTGCTGAAGCTCGACGGCTCGATGGTCAACGTCGGCGTGCCCGAGGAGAAGCTGTCCTACCACGGGTTCTCACTGGTCGCAGGCCGCAAGAGCCTGTCCGGCTCGAAGATCGGTGGCATCCGCGAGACCCAGGAGATGCTGGACTTCTGCGCCGAGCACGGGCTCGGCGCCGACATCGAGACGATCTCCTGCGACCAGGTCGACGAGGCCTGGGAGCGGGTCGTGCGGGGCGACGTGCGCTACCGCTTCGTGATCGACACCGCGACCTTCGGCTGAGGGGGTCGTCAAGCCCGCGGCGTCGCACTTCGAGACGCCCGCGGTGCGGCGATCCGTGGAAAGATCCCGGCGACGTTGCCGACCAGAAGTGAACCGGAGGCTCATGTGATCCTCATCGTGCTCAAGGCCCAGATCCGCCCGGACAAGCGCGAGGAGTGGCTGTCCGGCATCTCGCAGTACAAGAAGGACGTGAACTCCGAGCCGGGAAACATCTCCTTCGATTACCACGAGAACTACGAGAAGCAGAACGAGTTCGTGATCGTGGAGGTCTTCAAGGACAGCGCGGCCGGCGACGCGCACGTCAAGACCGACCACGCGCAGAAGTTCTTCGACTTCATGGGCTCGGTCGTGCCGGAGAAGCCGCTCGTCAACTTCCAGAGCGAGGACGGCAAGGACGTCTGGGTCGAGATGGGCGAGGTCACCCCGCGCTGATCCCCCTCCCTCCCGACGATGCCGGCGACCCCACGGGGCGCCGGCATCGTCGCGTCCACCGGTGCCGTGAGCAGGTGTCCCCCTGCGCCGGACGGACGGAGCCGGGCGGACCGGACATCGGAACCGAGACGGTCCTTCCGGGTGATCGGGACGGGAGCGCACCGCGTCCGGGCCGGTCGGGGCCGCGGTGCAGACTGGCTGCGCACGGCGGAGCTTTTCGTCACGCAACCTGGGCGCTCCCCGCGCGTCTCCCACGGTGACGGAACGATTACGTGGCGTCGCCGCCCCGAGCGGCGCGGACGAACAGGAGCACCCCATGGACACCGTCCGGCAGCGGCCCCGCCGCCTCGTCGCACTGGGCCTCGGACTGGCCACCATCGCGGGTGTCGCCGTCGCCGGGACGGCACTGGCCGGATCCCCCGCCGCCGAGCAGGCCCGCGCACAGCCGCTCGTCCCGGGCACCCCGTGCTCGATCACCGCCAAGGCCTGCGTCGACCTGGACTCGCAGAAGTCCTGGCTCATCCAGGACGGCAAGGTCGTCCGTGGCCCGATCGGCATCTCCTCGGGCGGCAACGGCCAGGAGACCCCGGTCGGCCACTCCCTGCGCGTCTACCGCAAGGACGCGACCCACAAGAGCGAGGAGTCGCGGCTGCCGAACGGCGACCCGGCCCCGATGCCCTGGTCGGTGTTCTTCAACGACGGCGGCATCGCCTTCCACAGCGGCGACCCGAACCGCTCCTCGGCCGGCTGCATCCACGTCCCGCCGGACGAGGCCAAGGCGTACTTCGACTACCTGCAGATCGGCGACCAGGTGCAGGTCGTGAAGGCCTCCGAGGAGACCGCGGCCCGTCAGGGGCAGTGAGCGCGGAGTCACCGCATCGGGGAGTGCTCGGGCATCCGGCGTAACGCGGAGATGGTCGTCCGGCGACACACCGGACGCATCACCCGTCCGTCCCCGGGAGCGCCCGATGGCCGCGAGCCGAACCGCCCGCCGCACGCCGCTCGACCACGCCCGGCGGATCGCGCGGCTCTCCCTGAGCGGCGGCGCGCGTGCCGCCGCGGTCCCGGTGCGCGGCCTGGCCCGGCTCGGCCGCGACGAGCGCGACCCGCGCTGGACCGGCCAGACCTGGCTGTGGCAGCCGGGCTGGGGCCGGCGCACGCACGACCGGCTCTACCGCAGCCCGGACCCGTACTCGATCGGGCTGTCGGCCTACGAGCAGCAGAAGTACGGCACCGTCATGGATGCGCTCGCCGGCCGCCGCTTCGACCGGGTGCTGGAGGTCGGCTGCGGCGAGGGTGACCTGGCGGTCCGTCTCGCCGGGCACACCGCGGCACTGCTCGGGGTCGACATCTGCTCGGCCGCGGTCCAGCGGGCCGCCGCCCGGGTGCCGTCGGGGACCTTCGTCCGCCGCACGCTCCCGCACGAGATGCCCGAGGGCGACTTCGACCTGATCGTCTGCTCCGACGTCCTCTACTACTGGGAGACGGTCACGCTGCAGGTCGGCCTGGCCGCCCTGCTGGACCGCCTCCGGCCGGGCGGGGTGCTGCTCGCCTACCACTACCGCGGGGCGTTCGGACAGGCCGGGACGGCCGACCGGGTACACGAGGCGCTCGCCGCCGCGGCGGCCGCCCGCGGACTGACGGGCCGGGCGCACGAGACCGTCGACGGCGTCGGCCCCGACCGCGCCGGGGCCCGGTTCGACGTCGTGGTCCGCCCCGAGGTGGCGGTGCCGTCCCCACGCCGCCCGGAGCCGGGCGTCGCAGCGCGCGCACGCCGTTCCTGAGGGGTCGGCTGGGCCGGGTGGCGGTGCGACCGTTGGACCGTCCGGTCGTTCTCGTCAGGTCGACGTGGACCTGTCGTGACCGGGCGGTTCCTGGTTACCGTCCGGAGTCATGACGGTCGACGCCGACGGACCCGCCGGAATGGCCGATGCGCAGCGCGTGGTCACGATCCCCGAGCTGAGCGCACCGAGCTACCTGCAGGCGGTGCTGTCGATCGCCTACCGCGACGAGCGCAACAGCGTCCCGCTCACCGTCGCCACACCGGCCGGGCTCGTGTTCGGCAACGCCGTGCACCCCTCGGCCTGGCTGCGCGGGCTCGGGGACCAGCTGCGCCGGCTCACCGCGGACGACCCGGGCAACAAGTCCGCGGCGTCGATGGCCGACATGTTCGACGACATGGCCGACGGCCGCGGCGACGAGCACCCCGGCCGGGACATCCCGGTGAAGGACATCCACTGGATCTACTTCACCGACGCGCTCGTGGTCCCGACCGCCGCCGGCGGGCCGAACTACGTCGAGCCGGCCTGCTGGCAGGTGGCACTGCGCGATGTCACCGGCTGGACGATCGGCCTCCCGCCCGGCTGAGCGCCACGTCCGATGATCATCTGATCGGGTGATCGCAAACCGGTCGGCCCGATCTCCCGCCCGGACCTCCCGTCGCAGGTCACAGGGTTCCAACCCAGGTCAGCGGCCCGCAGCCCCGACCGCGGTGTGACGACGACCACGTGAGGTCGCCCGTGAGGATGTGCCGCCCCGGGACCTCCTATGTGTGTCGAGCGGATCGACGGGGCACCACCGGAACGAACCGGCCCCCCGATCCGGACCACTGTGAGGCCCGATACCGGGCCACGACCTGGAGGCGCACATGAGCACCACCGAGACCAAGACCCCGGCCGTCACCGGCACCCCGTCCGCCCTGCAGTCCGAGCACGGCAGCACCCGCATCGCCGAGACGGTCGTCTCGAAGATCGCCGGTCTGGCGGCCCGCGAGGTCAGCGGCATCTACGCCCTCGGCGGCGGCGCGGCCCGCGCGTTCGGCGCGCTGCGCGAGCGCATCCCGGGTGGCACCACCAACGCCTCGCAGGGTGTGTCGGTCGAGGTCGGCGAGAAGCAGGCCGCCGTCGACATCAACGTCGTCGTCGAGTACGGCGTCTCCATCGCCGACCTGGCGAAGGCCGTCCGCCGCAACGTCATCTCCGCCCTGGAGCGGATGACCGGACTCGAGGTCGTCGAGGTCAACATCTCGGTCGACGACGTCCACCTGCCGTCCGAGGACGACGGCAAGGACGAGGAGCCGAAGAAGATCGAGTCCACCTCGCGGGTGGCGTGAGCGCCCGCGTCGCCGCGGACGGCGACGGGATCGTCGCCACGGGTGCGGTCGACACCGACCGGATCGCCGACGCGGTGCTGGGTTGCCCCGGCGTCGCACAGCTGCACGGCGGCCGGTTCGGTGAGATCGCCACCTACCTGCCCGGACGCCGGGTGAGCGGCATCCGCGTGGACCCCACGGCCCCGGCCGTCGAGGTGCACGTGGTCGGCCGCTACCCGGCCTCCGTGGCCGAGATCGACCGCCAGGTCCGCACCGCACTGCTCCCGGTCGTCGGGGGCGCGCGGGTGGACGTGGTGGTCGGCGACTACGCCGGCCCCACCGAATCGACGCCGATCCGGCCGTCCGACTCGGCACCCGCCACCGGCGAGCTCCCGGTCCCTCCCGCGGCCACCCCCTGACCCGCCCGGACGCCCGCCCACATCCCCGGACGTCCGGTACCTCCTCGTCTCGAAGGACGTGACTGTGATGTCCCTGTCCACGAACACCCAGATCGGCCTGATCGCCGGCCTCCTCCTGGCCATCGCCGGCATCGTCGGCGGCTTCGGCGGGTTCGTCCTCGCCCTGATCCTCGGCGCGATCGGCCTCGCCGTCGGCCGCTGGCTCGACGGCGACCTCGACCTGTCCGAGCTCTCCGAGCGGTCGGGACTGTCCGGGCGCGGCCGCGACAAGGTCCGGTGAACCCGGTGAGCACCGTCGAGCCGACGGGGACGGCGACCGGGGACCCGGACACGATCCGGGCCACCCGCCTCGCCCCTCCCCCGCCGGACGACACCCCGACCCGCACGATCGACACCGGCGCCGGCTCCGCGGGTGCCGACGGCTCCGGCGGCACGGCCCCGGAGGACCGCGGCCGGGTCGACGTCGCCGACCAGGTCGTACAGAAGATCGCGCTCGGGGCCCTGGAGGAGACCGAGGGTGTCGGTGGCACCACCGGCACGGTCGGGCGGATGCTCGGCCGCGACGACTCCGGCGGCCACCCCCGCGTCGAGGCGACCGTCTCCGGGCAGTCGACCCGGATCGACGCGCGGATCTCCGTCGCCTACCCGTCCCCGGTGGCTGCGGTCTGCGACCGCGCCCGCGCGCACGTCGTGCGGCAGGTCGAGGCGCTGACCGGGTTGTCCGTCGCGCGGGTCGACGTCGTCGTCACCGCACTCACCCTCCCGGGCGCCGCCCGGCCGGCCGCGAGGGAGCTCGAATGATCCGCCGCCCCCGCAAGTCCCTCGCCGCGGGCATCGTGGCGTTGGTCCTGCTCGCGCTCTGCGTCGTCGTCGCCGTCGCGGTCGTGCAGCTGCTCCTCGGACAGCAGCCGATCGTCGACTTCGGCCTGCTCGGGTCCAGCATCGCCGGGTTCACCGGTGCCGACGTGCCCGTGCTCGTCGTGTCCGGTCTGGTCGCGCTGGTCGGGCTGGTGCTCGTCGTGGTCGCACTGCGTCCCGGCACCCCCACCGTGTTCCCGCTGACCCCGGCCGGCGGTGCCGAGCACCTCGACTCCGGCGTCACCCGGCGCAGCCTGAACCGGACGCTGGCCGACGCCGCCACCGACGTCGACGGCATCACCAAGGCGTCGGTGAAGAGCACCGGGCGTCGCGCCGCCGTCACCGCGCACGCCGCGTTCGGCGAGCGTGCGGACCTGCGCGACCGGGTCCGCAGCGCGGTCGCGCAACGGCTCGACGCCGTCGGACCGGCCCGCAGCCCGAAGGTCACGGTGTCCGTGACCGGCACGAAGCAGCAGGAGGCGTGATGGCCAGCGCGACCCCACCGGCCCGGCTCAACCGGACCCTGCTGTTCCTGATCGGGCTCGTCCTGCTCGTCGCGGGCGTGTTCGGGCTGCTGTTCGGCACGGGCGTCCTGCGCCAGGTGCTTCCCGGGATCGACCCGTCGGTCCCGCTGTTGCCCGCCGGTCTCACGCTGCCCGAGTGGGCGCCGTGGGTGACGCTCGCCGTCGCCGTCGTGGTCGGGCTGCTGGCGCTGCGCTGGCTGCTCGCCCAGGCCCGGCGCAGGCCGCGCACCTCGGCGTGGACACTGCCGTCCGCGCAGGTGGCGGGCCGGGACGCCGGGACGACCCGGATCCACTCCGACCACGCCGCGGACGCACTGGCCGCCGACATCGAAAGCTACGACGGCGTCCAGCGCGCCGCCGCCGCGCTCGTCGGGGACCGCCGCCGTCCGGAGATCCACCTGGACGTGACCGCGGACGACGGTGCCGACCTCGCCGCGCTGCGCACCCGGATCACCGACCACGCGCTGCCGCGGCTGCGGTCCGCACTGGACATCGAGTCCGGGCGCGCCGATCTGGTGCTGCGCCTCGCCGAGGAGAAGGAGCACTCGCGGGTGGGCTGAACACCGCACGGACTCACGACGACGGGGCCCCGGATCACCGGGGCCCCGTCGTCGTGTGCGGGTGGGTCAGCGGGACCGGTCGACGAACCCGGCGCCGGCGATCCGCAGGCCGCTGCCGCCCGCCATACGCAGCAGCCCGGCCATCGCGATGACCAGACCGGCCATCTCGAAGGTCTCCTCGGTCCCGGCCAGGACGTTGTAGGCGAAGGACTGCACGTCACCGGTCTGCTCGAACAGGGCCCCACCGGCCGACTCCAGCCCGACCGCGCCGAGCAGGAACACCGCCGCCCCGGCGACGACGAGCCAGGCCCCCGGGCGACGCAGCACCATCGGCAGGCACAGCGCCGCGACGACCGCGACGAGCACCACCGCCGGGATGATCCAGGCGTAGGTCAGGAAGCCGCTCGTGCCGAACGTGGTGTGGATGATCCAGCCGACCTGCTCGTGGTTGGCCGCGGTCTCGTCCATCGCGACGACCGCGCAGGACAGGCTGAGCAGGATCCAGCGCCACCGCTCGCGGCGCACCGAGTTCGCCGCGATCAGCGCGAGCAGCGCCGCGTTGGTCAGGTGCATCGCCGAGCTGAACCAGGTCGAGATGTTCAGCTCGGTGCCCAGCCGGATCGGGGCGGGGATCTCGAAGCCGGGCCGCCCGATGCCGTAGACGGCGGCGCCGTAGTGGGCCAGCGCCAGCACGGCGACGATCGCGGCGGCGGTGCCGACGACCGGCCCGCGACGCAGCAGCGCCAGGTGCGGTGCGCCGGGCGCGGCGGCCTGGGCCTCGGGCGACGGCTCCGCGCGGGACGGGCTCGCGGCCCCGGGCGCCGCCGC
>NZ_WWFY01000135.1:0-18889 GCF_009864975.1 Pseudonocardia sp. SID8383 | reverse complement strand
CGCCCACGTCGCCGCCGTGCTCGCCGCCCCGTCCCGCGACGACGTCGCGGCCGCCCTCGCCCGCGCGACCGCCCGCGGCACGACGGCGCCACCGCCACGGGCACGGACATCGAACGGACCGGAGGAGGGCCACGATGGCGTACTACAGGCGAGCCGGTGACGTCCCGCCGAAGCGGCACACCCAGCACCGGCGTCCCGACGGGACGCTCTACTACGAGGAGCTGATGGGGGAGGAGGGCTTCTCCTCGGACTCCTCGCTGCTCTACCACGCGGGCGTCCCGTCGGCGATCGTCGACGCCACCCCCTGGGACCCGGGCGACCAGTCGCTGACCGACAACCGGCCGCTCCTCCCGCGCCACCTGCGGCTGCACGACCTCGGCACCCCGGACTGGAAGTCGGTCGACGTCGTGACCGGGCGCCGGCTGGTGCTCGGCAACGCCGACGTGCGGATCTCCTACGTCGTGGCGGGGGAGACCAGCCCGCTCTACCGCAACGCCGTCGGCGACGAGGTCGTCTACCTGGAGTCCGGGGCGGCGATCGTGGAGACCGTGTTCGGGGCGCTGGACGTGGCCGGGGGCGACTACGTCGTCCTCCCGCGGGCGACGACCCACCGCTGGGTCCCCACCGGGTCCGAGCCGCTGCGCGCCTACGCGATCGAGGCGTCGTCGCACGTCGCCCCGCCCAAGCGGTACCTGTCGCGCTACGGCCAGCTGCTCGAGCACGCCCCGTACTGCGAGCGCGACCTGCACGGACCGGGGGCGCCGCTGCTCGTCGAGCAGACCGACGTCGAGGTGCTGGTGAAGCACCGCGGCGGGCCCGACGGGATCACCGGCACCCGCTACGTGGTGCCCACCCACCCGTTCGACGTCGTCGGCTGGGACGGCTGCCTGTACCCGTACACGTTCAACGTCGCCGACTTCGAGCCGATCACCGGCCGCGTGCACCAGCCGCCGCCGGTGCACCAGGTCTTCGAGGGCTCCGGCTTCGTGATCTGCAACTTCGTGCCGCGCAAGGTCGACTACCACCCGCTCGCCGTGCCGGTGCCCTACTACCACGCCAATGTGGACTCCGACGAGGTCATGTTCTACTGCGGCGGCGACTACGAGGCCCGCAAGGGCTCCGGGATCGGGCAGGGGTCGATCTCGCTGCACCCGGGCGGGCACAGCCACGGCCCGCAGCCCGGCGCGGTCGAGCGGGCGCTCGGCGCGGAGTCCTTCGACGAGCTCGCGGTCATGGTCGACACGTTCCGGCCGCTGGCCCTCGGTGAGGGCGGACGGGCCTGCGAGGACCCGTCGTACGCGTGGAGCTGGGCGGGGCGCGGTCCGGCCCGGTGACCGGGCCGACCGCTCACCGGGCGGGGACGAGCACCGGCACCAGCCGTACCAGCACGACCAGGGCGACGAGTTCGACCAGGGTCTGGGTGACGACGGCGAGCGGGGCGAGGGCGAGCGCGCCGGGCAGCGCCAGCGCGAGCGGCAGGACGACCAGCGAGTTGCGGGTCGTCACCGAGAACACCACCGCCCGGGTGGCCGGCACGTCCAGGCGGGCCACCCGGGCGGTGAGCAGACCGATCACCACGGCCGCGACGACGAACGCCAGGTAGAGCGGCACCAGCCGCACCAGGGTGAGCGCCTGCGCCCCGACGGCGGCGATCTGCGAGCCCACGACCGCGGTCAGGGTCGCCGCCATCAGCGGCACCATCGCCCCGGCGACGGCGCCCTCGACACGGGCTGCGCGGCCGGTCGGGCGCCGTCGTCGCAGGCCCTGGACCAGGGCCGCCGCGGCCAGCGGGGCCAGGACCAGCACGAGGAACGCGTGCAGGAACGGCCCGGCCTCGACCACGGCGAGGACCTCCGGTCCGGCCGCGAGCCACAGGTAGCCGGGCAGCAGGAGCATCTGCGCGACCATCAGCAGCGGCGTCGCGGCGAGCATCTGCGCGCGGGCGCCGCCGGCGAGCCCGGTGAACACGACGACGTAGTCGATGCACGGCGTCAGCAGCACGAGCAGGACGCCCACGAGCAGGCCGCGGTCGTCGGCGACCCATCGCGACAGTCCGATCGCGACCGGCGGGACCACCACGGCGTTCGCCACCAGCACGACGACCGGGAATCGGGTGCCGGTCAGGGCCCGCACGAGGTCGACGAGCGGGACCGCGAGGAACGTCGCGAACAGCAGCAGCGCGAGCAGCGGGGTGACCGACGCGGCGAGCGCGGGCGCGACCCGCGGCGCGAGGAGACCGAGGAGCGCCCCGGCGAGGATCGCGGCCAGGTACAGCGCGACCTGGTGGCGGTCCCACCAGGCGACGAGCCGGCTCAGTCGGTGCCCCCGGCCGAGCGGTACGCCGACTGCACGGCCGGGCCGAGGTCGGCGCCGTGGGAGACGTCGGGGGAGTCCCCGCCCTGCTGGTAGCCACCGGTGACGGCCAGGATCTCCGAGTCGTCCGGGCCGGTCGGCCACAGGCCGCCGCTGGAACCCTGGTCGAGGCCGGGCCGGTCGAGCTGCCACTGGTCCTCGTCGAGCGTCCCGGCGGTGCCGGACACCGTCGTCGCGTCCGCGTCGCCGTCGGCGACGCAGTGCGCGGCGGTGACGACGAGGTCGCCGGTGGTGGACTCGACCACCGAGGCGGAGCAGAAGTGGTCACCGGGGTCCTCGGCCGGCCCGTCGAACAGGGCGCCGGTCGCGGGCCGCGCGAGCGCGGCGCCGAGCAGCCCGGGTACGTGCCACCGCGGGCGGGAGGGGCCGTGGCCGGGCCGGGTGTCGGTCCGCACGTCCACCTCCCACGCTCGTCCCGCTGACCGGATCAACGGTAGAGGGCACTCCTGTGATCCGTCGGCCGGACCGCTGTGACGCGCTGCGAATCCCGGTCCGGTCGGTGGCCGGCCCCGCCCGCGGGCGGACCGGTGGCCGGTGTCCGACGACCGGTCCGGCGTGTCCGTCTGCGTGTCGTCGTTGCGTCGACGGTGGGAGCCGACCGTGCCCCGACCGGCTCACCTGGTGATGCTCCGAGTGGGTCATCAGCTCTGATGAGGTCGTGTAGCGACCGTGGCCGCCGCCACGACACAGGGGCCGTCGGGAGCGCAGAGGCCCCGGCGACGACGGCCCGGGGACGGGCGGAGCGGTGGAGGCAGTCATGGCGCGTCGGATCGGGGAGCACGGAGCACGGGTGGGCGGACGGCGCCTGCTGGCGGCCGCGCTGGTGGCGGCGGTCGGGTTCGTCCCGCTCGTCGCCGGGACCGCCGCCGCCGCCGACGGCGTCCGGGTCTCCGACGACCAGATCCCGGCGTGCGGCGCGACGGTGAGCCCGACCGGGTACTGCACGGCTGTCCGCAACGCCGGTACGGCCGCCGTCGTCGACGATGCCAGGGCCCGCACCGGACACGGCTACCTGCGCCTGGACACCCCCGGCGGCGGTGACAAGGTCACCGTGTACGCCCAGGCCTTCGACGGGCGCAAGCTCTCGGAGATCACCGACCTCGAGTACCAGACCCTCGTCGAGCAGGTGGGCGGCCCGCAGCAGGCACCCGCCCTGAACATCCCGGTCAACCCGATGAAGGACGGCTCGACCTTCACGACCCTGGTGTTCGAGCCGGTCTACACCGGAACCGCCCCGGTGCAGACCGGGGCGTGGCAGACGTGGCCCGCGTCGAGCACCCCCGCGGGCAGCGGCGGCTGGTGGGCCAGCGGCAGCATCACCGGCACCGGCACGCCGAACCGGTACGGCTTCGACACCTACACCGCCGACTTCGCCGCGGTGAAGGCCGCGCTGCCCGACGCCGTCGTCATCGGCGGGATCGGGATCAACCAGGGCAGCGGCAACCCGGGGCTGCGCTCGGGCGTCGACAACCTGCGGATCAACGGCACCACGGTGGACTTCGACAACCCGGTCGTCCCGACCGCGCTCGCCGCAACCGGCGGCAACGGGCAGAGCGCCCAGGTCCGCACCGTCTTCGCCCAGCCGCTGTCGGCCACCCTCACCGGAGCGGGCAACGCCCCGGTGGCGGGCCAGGACGTCACCTTCACGGTGACCGGCGGCAGCGCCGCCTTCCCCGGCGGGGCCACCGCCACCGCCACCACCGGCGCCGACGGCGTCGCCACCGGCCCGGCACTGTCCGCCGGTGACACCGCGGGCCCGGTGACGGTCACCGCCACCGCCGGCACGATGAGCACCACGTTCGCCCTCACCGTGACCCCCGCGCCGGTGATCCCGCGGGAGGCCGACCTCTCGATCAGGCTCGGCGTGCCGGGCACGATGAAGGCGGGCACCACCGCCCCCGTCACCGTGACCATCCGCAACGCGGGCCCGGCCACCGCGACCCGGGTCGCCGGTGCCGTCACCCTCCCGACCGGTCTGCGGGCCACCGCGGCCCAGGGCGGGATCGTCAGCGGCGGCCGCAGCGTCGCCTACCTGGTCCCGAGCATCGCCGCGGGCACCGAGCGGACCTTCACGATCACCGTGACCGTGGACCGCACGGCGGCCGGGGTGCGGACCCTCGACGCGGGCGTCGCCCCGTCGCAGGTCCGTGACCCGAAGCTCGCCAACAACGCCACACGGGTGACCACGACCGTCGTGCGCTGACCCCGGGGCCCCGGCGGGCGGGTCGCGGCGCACGGGTGCCGCGACCCGCCCGTCACCCGTTCCCGGGTGCGGATCTGATACCTCTGTGCGTACCGGCCGCCCCTGCCGGGGTGCGGTGGGCCGGCGACGAACGGGAGTGGCATGGACGCGGACGTGATCGTCGTCGGGGCCGGGCTGGCCGGTCTGGTCGCCACCCACGAGCTGACCCGGCGGGGCCGCCGGGTCGCCGTCGTCGACCAGGAGGGGCCGGTCGACCTGGGCGGGCAGGCGTGGTGGTCCTTCGGCGGCATCTTCCTCGTCGACAGCCCCGAGCAGCGCCGCATGCGGGTGCACGACTCGGTCGAGCTGGCCTGGAGCGACTGGCAGGGCAGCGCCGGCTTCGACCGCCTCGACGACGAGGACACCCACGCCGCGCGCTGGGCCCGCGCCTACGTCGAGTTCGCCGCGGGGGAGAAGCGCGCCTACCTCACCGAGCTGGGCATCTCCTTCCTCCCCACGGTCGGCTGGGCCGAGCGCGGCGACCTCACCGCCACCGGCCACGGCAATTCCGTGCCCCGCTTCCACGTGAGCTGGGGGACCGGTACGGGCGTCGTCGGACCGTTCGTCGACTCCGCCCTGCGCGCCGCCGAGGCCGGGCTGGTGACCTTCCACCACCGGCACCGCGTCGACGGGCTGGTCCGCACCGACGGCGCCGTCACCGGCGTCCGCGGCGCCGTCCTCGCCCCGGACGACTCGCCGCGCGGCGCACCCAGCAACCGCGACGTGACCGGGGAGTTCACCCTCTCCGCGCCCGCGGTCGTCCTGGCCACCGGCGGGATCGGCGCGAACCACGAGATGGTCCGCCGGTACTGGCCCGGGCGGATGGGCACCCCGCCGTC
Organism: Pseudonocardia sp. SID8383; assembly: GCF_009864975.1. Classification (NCBI taxonomy): domain Bacteria; kingdom Bacillati; phylum Actinomycetota; class Actinomycetes; order Pseudonocardiales; family Pseudonocardiaceae; genus Pseudonocardia; species Pseudonocardia sp. SID8383. Next base: position 13,435 of record NZ_WWFY01000135.1, on the reverse strand, counting down.
GTCGATGATCACCGGGGTGCCCGCCTATGTGGACGGCCGGATGCTCGACATCGCCGCCGACGCGGGTGTGCGGCTGGTCAACCGCGACCGCATGTGGCACTACACCGAGGGCGTCGTGAACTGGGACCCGGTCTGGCCCGGCCACGCCATCCGCATCCTGCCCGGGCCGTCGTCGATGTGGTTCGACGCGCTGGGGCGGCGGCTGCCCGCGCCGTACCTGCCCGGCTACGACACCCTCGGCACCCTGCGCCACCTGCGCACCACCCCGGACATCGCGCCCTACGACCACTCCTGGTTCGTGCTCACCCAGAAGATCGTCGAGAAGGAGTTCGCGCTGTCGGGCTCCGAGCAGAACCCCGACATCACCTCCGGTCGCCGCAGTGCCTTCCTCCGCGAACGGCTGCTCAGCCGGGGTGCGCCCGGCCCGGTCGAGGCGTTCACGACCCACGGGGAGGACTTCGTCGTCGCCGACACCCTCGACGAGCTCGTCGCGGGGATGAACGCCCTCACCGACGCCCCGCCGCTCGACCCGGCCCTGATCCGCGGCCAGATCGAGGCCCGTGACCGGCAGCTGGCCCACCCCTACAGCAAGGACGCCCAGGTCCAGGGCATCCACAACGCCCGCCGCTCGCTCGGTGACCGGATCGGGCGGGTCGCGGCGCCGCACCGGATCCTCGACCCCGCCGCCGGTCCGCTGATCGGGGTGAAGCTGCACGTGCTGACCCGCAAGACCCTCGGCGGGATCCAGACCGACCTCGACTCCCGCGCCCTCGACGCCCACGGCGAACCGATCCCCGGGCTCTACGCGGCGGGGGAGGCCGCCGGGTTCGGCGGGGGCGGGGTGCACGGGTACAACGCGCTGGAGGGCACGTTCCTCGGTGGCTGCATCTTCTCCGGCCGGGCCGCCGGCCGGAGCCTGGCGGGAACCGCCTGAACCCGGTCTCTCACTGAGCGAGAGTCGCCTTCCCGGACGGTGGCCTCGCGACGGATGCTCGGCTCCTCGACGACGAGGGGAGCAGCGGTGACCGGTGCCGAGAACCGCACGGTCCGGGTGGCGGGCCGCCACCGGGAGTCCGACGGCGTGGTGTCGCTGGAGCTGGTCGCCGCCGACGGCGGGCGGCTGCCGGACTGGACCCCCGGTGCGCACGTCGACCTCGTCCTGCCCGGCGGGCACACCCGCCAGTACTCGCTGTGCGGGGACCGGTGGGACGCCCACCGCTACCGCGTCGCCGTACTGCGCGAGCCCGCCGGACGCGGCGGCTCGGCCTGGGTCCACGACCGCCTCGCGGTCGGGGACGAGATCGGTCTCGGCGGGCCGCGCAACAACTTCCCGCTGGTCCCGGCCCCGCGCTACCTGTTCGTCGCGGGCGGCATCGGGATCACCCCGATCCTGCCGATGATCACCACGGCGGACCTGCTCGGCGCGGACTGGGCGCTGCTCTACGGCGGCCGTACCCGCGCATCGATGGCGTTCACCCGTGAGCTCGCGGTCCACGCGGACCGGGTCCGGATCGTTCCGCAGGACGAGCACGGCCTGCTCGACCTCCCCGGCTTCCTGGGGCGGCCCACCCCGGACACCCGGGTGTACGGCTGCGGTCCCGCCCCGCTGCTCGCGGCGCTGGCCGAGACCACGGCCGGGTGGCCGTCGCACACGGTGCGGACCGAGCGCTTCGTCCCGCGCGCGACCGGCCCGGTCCGCGACACCGCCTTCGCCGTCCACCTCGCCCGCCGCGGGACCGAGGTGACCGTGCCGCCCGGGCGCAGCGTGCTCGACGCGGTCGCCGACGCCGGCGTCGACGTCCTGTCCTCCTGCAGGCAGGGCACCTGCGGGACCTGCGAGACGACCGTGCTGGCGGGCGAGCCGGACCACCGCGACTCCGTCCTCGACGACGACGAGCGCGCCGCCGCCGACTGCATGCTCGTCTGCGTCTCGCGCTCGGTCGGCCCGCGACTGGTCCTCGACCTCTGAGCCGTACCCCGACCCGATCCGACCGGAAGGCAGCGCCCATGACGGCCGCGCTCGACCACCTGCCCACCACCGACGTCGACCCGTTCGCCCCCGAGGTCCTCACCGACCCGCTCGCGTTCCACGAGGAACTCCGCGCCGCGGGCCCGCTGGTCCGGCTCACCCGCTACGACGTGCTCGCCCTCGGCCGCTACACCGATGTCCGGGCCGCGCTCGTCGACTGGCAGTCCTTCCGTTCCGGGGCCGGGGTCGGGATGCTGAACTTCCACACCGAACCACCGTGGCGGCCGCCGTCGCTGCTGCTGGAGGCCGATCCGCCGCACCACGACGCGCCCCGCCGCGTGCTCGGGAAGGTCCTCGGCCCCCGGGCGTTGCGCGTGCTGCGGGAGCGCTGGGCGGCCGACGCCGAGATCCTCGTCGACGAGGTGCTGGCCGGCGGGTACGAGTTCGACGCCGTCCCCGCCGTCGCCGAGGCGTTCCCGCTGCGCGTGTTCCCCGACGCCGTCGGGCTACCCGAGCAGGGCCGGGAGAACCTGCTGCCCTACGGCGACCTGCTGTTCAACGCCTTCGGCCCGCGCAACGCGCTGCTGGAGGAGAAGCTTCCGCGGCTCGGGGAGCTCTCGGCCTGGGTGAACGCCCAGTGCGCCCGCGACGCCCTGGCCGGGGAGGGGTTCGGTGCCGACATCTGGGCCGCCGCCGACCGCGGCGACATCACCGCCGAGCAGGCTCCGCTGGTCGTGCGGTCGCTCCTGTCGGCCGGGGTCGACACCACCGTCACCGGGCTCGCGGCGGTGCTGCACGCCGTCGCCCGGTACCCGGATCAGTGGGCGCGGCTGCGCGCCGACCCCGGGCTCGCCCGGGTCGCGTTCGACGAGGCGGTCCGCTGGGAGTCACCGGTACAGACCTTCTTCCGCACGACGGCGACCGACACCGAGCTCGCCGGCGTGCGGGTCCCGGCCGGGCGCAAGGTGCTGATGTTCCTCGGCTCGGCGAACCGGGACCCTCGGCACTGGGGCCCCGGCGCGGGCACCTTCGACCTCGACCGTGACCCGTCGGGCCACGTCGGGTTCGGGATGGGGCTGCACCAGTGCGTCGGCCAGCACGTCGCCCGGCTGGAGGCCGAGGCGGTGCTGGCCGCGCTCGCCGCGCGGGTCGCGACGATCACCCCCGCCGGGCCACCGCGCCGACGGCCGAACAACACCATGCGCGCCTGGGCGTCGATGCCGCTGCGGGTCACGCCGGCCTAGGTGGTGGTGGGATCGGACAGGTGTCGCAGGCGCTCGGCGCTGGCGACGAAGTCCGCGACCAGCGGGTGCGCGGCCAACCGGGGCCAGGCCAGCGTGATCGGTACCCGTGGCGAGTCGGAGACGAGCCGGTAGCGGATCTGCGGGTGGGTGTAGAGCCGTCCGGTGGACGCGGGGGTGAGCCCGACGCCCCGCCCGGCCGCGATCGCCTCCATCCATTCGTCGACGTTCCGCACACGCACGACGGTGTCCGGGCGCCGGGCCGGCTCCCAGAGATCGAGCGTGGTCGTGCCCGACACCACGTTGATCACGATCGCCTCGTCGGCGAGGTCGTCCAGCACCACGGTCCCGCCGTCCACCAGCCGGTGGTCCGCCGGCAGGGCCACGACGCGGGGCTCGTCGGCGAGCACCAGCGTCCCGAACCGGGGGTCACCGGGGTCACCCGGCAGGAAACCCACGTGCGTACGCCCGTCTGCCAGACCGGCCACGGTGTCGTCGTAACGCCGGATCTCCACCGTCACGTCCGGGTGGGCACGTTCGAAGTCGCGCACGATCGGCGCGGTGTACTCGGCCGTGGAGCCCCAGGTGAAGCCGACCCGCAGGGTGGGAGGTGCGCCGGTCGCGGCGCCGACCGCCTCGTCGAGCGCCGCCAGCACCCGGTGCACGTGTGGCAGGACCTGCTGACCGGCGGCGGTCAACTGCACCGTCCGGCGGTTCCGTGCCAGGAGCGTGGTGCCGAGCAGTCGTTCCAGCGAGGCGACGGTGCGGCTCAGAGCAGGCTGGGTGATCCGGAGATGGTGCGCGGCGCGGGTGAAGTTCCGCTCCCGGGCAACGGCCACGAAGGCGCGGAGATGCCGGAACTCCACTCCGTGCTCCGCAGGAATCTCTGTCATGCACCGGAAGCATAAGCGGTGCTGAAACGGCATTTCATCCCGCATGGTCGACCGGCCTAGCGTCGGTGTCAGCGCGCTGATCCGACGAGGAGAAGCCGAGCCGACGACGAGAGGACGGAACCGACGATGGTCTCCTTCCACGGGGTGATCCCGGCGCATCTGCTCCCGTTCACCGACGACCTGCAGATCGACGAGACCAACCTCCGCCGCCACCTGCGTGCGCTGCTCGACGTCGAGGGCGTCGCGGGCATCACGACCAACGCGCACGCCTCCGAGGTGGCCACGCTGACCGCGGACGAGCAGCGCCGCCAGCTCGACATCGTCCTCGACGAGGTCGCCGGGCGGGTCCCGGTCATCTCCGGGGTGTACCAGGACGGCTCGGCCAAGGCCGCGCGGATCGCCGCGGATGCCGAAGCCGCCGGAGCCGACGGGCTGCTCGTGTTCCCCACGGTCGTGTTCGAGGGCGGGGCACAGCTGCGCCCGGAGATGGCGGTGAGCCACTACGCCACGATCGCCGATGCCACGTCGCTCCCGATGATCGCGTTCGTCTACCCGGCGACGTCGGGACTCCGGCTGGACACCGACACGCTGGTCCGGATCTGTTCCGAGATCGACAGCGTGGTCGCGGTGAAGGAGTGGTCGAACGACATCGTCGCCTACGAGCGCAACCTGCGGGCGCTGCGAGCGCTGGACCGGCCGGTGTCGCTGCTGTCCAGCTTCAGCCGCTCGCTGCTCGCCTCCCTGGTGCTCGGCGCCGACGGGATCCTCTCCGGGCACGGCAGCGTCGTCGTGGACCTGCAGGTGGAGCTGTTCCGCGCGGTGGAGAAGCAGGACCTGGGTGAGGCACGCCGGGTCTGGGACCGCATCCAGCCCTTCGCCGAGGCCTGCTACGCGGATCCGTTCCTGGACGGGCACAACCGGATGAAGGTGGCGCTGGCGCAGCTGGGCCGGATCGACGCCGCGCACGTCCGCCCACCCCTGCAGCCGGTGCCCGACACCGAGCGGGCCACGCTGCGGGCGGCCGTCGAGCGGGCGGAGCTGCCCCGTGGCTGAGGTCCCCGGCCTGTTCGACCCGATCGAGATCGGGGGCGTGCGGCTCCGCAACCGCACGCTGCTGCCCTCGATGACCACCCGCCTCGCGGACGACGCCGGGCACGTCACCGAGGCGACGCTCGCCTACTACCGGGCCCGCGCCGACGGTGGTGTCGGCCTGGTCACCGTCGAGATGGCCTCACCCGAGATCGCCGGCAAGCACCGGTTCCGCGAGCTGGGCATCTACGACGACATGTTCCTTCCCGGCCTGCGCCGGCTGGTGGACACGCTGCACGAGGCCGGGGCGCGGGCGTCGATCCAGCTCGGGCACGGCGGCAGCCGGGCGCGGTCCGTCGTCTCCGGCACCACCCCCGTGGCGCCGTCGGCGGTGCCCACTCCGGTCTTCGAGATCGACGCCGAGCTCGCCGTCCCGGAAGCCATGTCGGCCGCCCGGATCCGCGAGACGGTCGACGCCTACGTGGCCGCGGCGGCCCGCGCACAGCGGGCCGGGTTCGACATGGTCGAGCTGCACGGCGCACACGGCTACCTGATCTCGCAGTTCCTGTCCCCGCTGGAGAACACCCGCTCCGACGCCTACGGCGGGTCGCTGGAGAACCGGGCACGGTTCGGGCTGGAGATCCTGCGCCGCATCAAGTCCGAGGTCCCGGGCCTGCCGGTGATCTTCCGGATCGGGGTGGAGGACTTCTTCCCGGGCGGGCTCACCGCCGACGAGGGCATGCAGGTCGGCCGCTGGGCGGAGCAGGACGGCGCCGACGCGGTCAGCGTGACCGCCGGGCACTACCGCTCCCTGCCCGCCGCCGAGCGGATGATCCCACCGATGGCGTACCCCGCGGCGACGTTCGTCGAGTACGCGGCACGGATGAAGCAGCTCGTCGACGTCCCGGTGATCGGGGTCGGGCGGCTCGGCGACCCCGACCTCGCCGCCCGCGCCGTGGCCGACGGCAAGCTCGACATCGTGGCCCTGGGCCGCCCGCTGATCGCGGACCCGCGCTGGGTGGCCAAGGCACAGGCCGGAGTCCCCGTCCGGCGTTGCCTGGCCTGCAACCACTGCATCACGAACATGCGCTCCGGCGCGCAGCTGTCCTGTGTGGTCAACCCGGCGACCGGCCGGGAGGAGGTCTACGCCGGCACGAGCGCCCCGGGAGGCCGCCGGATCGTGGTGCTCGGCGCCGGACCGGCCGGGCTGACCTACGCCTCCCAGGTCGCCGAGGGCAACGACGTCACGGTGATCGACAGGGCGGAGCGCCCCGGCGGGGCGTTCCGGCTCACCGGGCTCGCCCCACGGTTCAACGACGTCGCCGCGGCCGAACCGACGTTCACCGCCTACATCGACGAGCTGGAACGGACCTGCCGGCTCGGCGGCGTCCGGTTCCGCTACGGCTCCGAAGCCGCCGGTGACGACCTGCGCGGCGCCGACCTGGTGGTCGTGGCCACCGGCGCGCACTACCGGTTCGGCCTCGGCGCCGTCGTCCCCCGCCTGCTGCGCACCCGTGCCGCCCGCTCGCGGGCGGCTGCCCGCCTGTTCGCCTCCCCGCGGATCCGGGACGCGCTCTACTACCGGCTCCGCACCGGACGCGGCGCCGAACTGGCCCGCCGACTGCCCGTCGACCCGGGGAGCACGGTGCTCGTCGTCGGCGACGCCGCCCGGGCCGGCAAGGCCCGCGAGGCCATCACCAGCGCCTTCGACGCCGCCCTGGCGCCCAGCGCTCGATCCGCCCCCACCCCCTGACATCGATCGACAAGAGGTCCCGTGCCATGACAGAGCCGTCAGTGAGCGCAGTACACGCACCACCGGGCAACCGGCGGCAGAGCAGCAAGGTCGCCTTCGCCAGCCTGATCGGCACCACCGTCGAGTGGTACGACTTCTACATCTACGGCACCGCCGCAGCGCTGGTGTTCCCGAAACTGTTCTTCCCCGAGTTCTCGCCGGGTGCGGGCCTGCTCGCCTCGCTGTCCACCTACGCGGTGGGCTTCGCCGCCCGCCCGCTCGGCGGCATCGTGTTCGGTCACTACGGCGACCGGGTCGGCCGCAAGAAGATGCTGGTGGTCTCGCTGCTCGCGATGGGCCTCGGGACCCTGGCGATGGGTCTGGTCCCCGGCTTCGCCGAGATCGGCATCCTGGCCCCGGTCCTCATCGTGGCGCTCCGGTTCGTGCAGGGCGTCGCCGTCGGCGGCGAATGGGGCGGTGCGGTGCTGATGGCCGTGGAGCACGCGCCGCCCGGCAGAGCAGGCTGGTACGGGTCGTGGCCGCAGGTCGGCAGCCCGCTCGGGCTCGTGCTGTCCACCGCGGCGTTCTCCGCGGTGAGCAGCCTGCCCGACGAGGACTTCCTGTCCTGGGGCTGGCGGGTGCCGTTCCTGGCCAGCGCGCTGCTCATCGTCGTCGGGCTCGTCGTGCGGCTGCGGCTGATGGAGTCCCCGGTGTTCGCGCAGATGCAGTCGGCCGGGGAGACCGCAAGGCTGCCCGTGCGCGACGCACTGGCCCGGCACCCGGGCAGTGTGCTCGGCGCCGCCGGCGCGTTCATCGTGATCAACACGGTCTTCTACCTGGTCACCGTGCTCGGGCTGTCCTGGGCCACGTCGCACCTGGGCATCCCGCGCGGCACGTTCCTCGCCGCCGTCCTGGTCGCCGCCGTGATCATGTGCGGCACCGTCCCGCTGTTCGGCGCGCTGTCGGACCGGGTCGGCCGACGACCGGTGTTCGCGGCCGGGGCGATCCTGGTGGCGGTGTTCGCGTTCCCGCTGTTCTGGCTGATCGAGACGATGTCGACACCGCTGCTGTTCCTCGGTGTCATCGTGATCATGGGCATCGGGCACCCGTTGATGTACGGGCCGCAGGCGGCGCTGTACTCGGAGATGTTCCCGCCCGCGCTCCGCTACTCGGGTGCCTCCCTGGGTTACCAGATCGGCGGCATGCTCGGCGGGCTGGTCCCGCTCGTGGCCAGCGCACTGCTGGTCGCCTACGACCAGGCGTCCTGGCCGATGGCGGCGCTCCTCGTCGCCACCGCCGTGATCAGCCTGGCGTCCCTGCTCACCATGCGGGCCCGGTACGCCGACCACACCACCGGGGAGGTCGCGTCGTGACCGCACTCGATCTCACCGGTCGCACCGCCGCCGTCACCGGTGCGGCCCGCGGCATCGGCCGGGCCATCGCCACGGCGCTGGCCGACGCCGGGGCCCGGGTGGCGGTGATCGACAAGGACGCCGACGGCGCGCGGTCGGTCGCCGAGGAGCTCGGCGGCGTCCCGGTGTCGGCCGACCTCACCGACGCCGACGCCGTCGACCGGGCGTTCGCCGAGGTCGTCGAGCGGCTCGGGGCACCCGAGGTGTTCGTCAACAACGCCGGCATCCTGCGGGCCGGTGACCTGGTCACCTCCGCCGTCGAGGACTGGGACGCCCAGTTCGCCGTCAACACCCGGGCGGCGTTCCTGTCGGTGCGCGCCGCGGCGGGCCACATGCGTGCCCGCGGCGGGCCCGGCTCGATCGTCGTGGTCACCTCGAACTGTGCCCGGACCCCGCGGATGGACCTGGGTGCGTACTGCGCGTCCAAGGCGGCCACGGACATGATGGCCCGCTGCCTGGCGCTGGAACTCGCCGCCGAGCAGATCCGGGTCAACACGCTGTGCCCCGGCTCCTGCGACACCGAGCTGCAACGCGCCCAGTGGCGTGAGCTCGGCGTCGGCCCGGAGCGCCAGATCCACGGTGACCCCGCGAAGTACCGCACCGGCATCCCGATGGGACGTCTCACCACCCCGCAGGACGTCGCCGACCTGGCCCTGGTGCTCGCCTCGGACACCAGCCGGTTCGTCACCGGGCAGTCCTGGCACGTCGACGGAGGACAGACCCTGCCATGACCGACACCACCACCGACCCCCGCGCGGACTTCGCCGGGCTGACCGCCGTCGTCACCGGCGGGGCCTCCGGCATCGGCGCAGCCACGGCGGCCCTGTTCGCGGCGCGCGGCGCCCGGGTCGCCGTGCTCGACCTCGATCCGGGCGATGTGCCGAGCCCGCTGCTCGGCGTGCGCGCCGACGTCACCGACGACGACTCCGTCACCGCCGCCGTCGACGAGGTCATGACGGCGTTCGGCCGGATCGACATCCTGGTCAACAACGCCGGTGTCGGCGCGGCCGGCACCGTCGAGGCCAACGACCTCGACGAGTGGCGTCGGGTTCTCGACGTGAACCTGCTCGGGCTGGTGCGCACGACCAGGGCCGCGCTACCCGCACTGCGCCGCGCGGGCTCGGCCTCGGTCGTGAACGTCGGCTCCATCGTGGCCACCGCCGGACTGCCCGACCGGGCGTTGTACTCGGCGAGCAAGGGGGCCGTGCTGTCCCTGACGCGGGCCATGGCCGCCGACCACGTCCGCGACGGCATCCGCGTCAACTGCGTGTGCCCCGGCACCGTGGACACCCCGTGGATCGGCCGGCTGCTCGACGCCGCCGCCGACCCCGACACCGAGCTCGCGGCGTTGCGCAGCCGCCAGCCGACCGGGGGCCTCGTGGGGATGGAGGAGGTCGCGCGGGCCATCCTCCACCTCGCCGACCCGCACCAGCGCTCTCTCACCGGCGCCGTCCTGGCGGTCGACGGCGGGATGTCGGGCCTCCGCGTCCCGCAGGGCTGAGCCACGGGGCGGTATCCGTCCGACGGTCCGTACGGGGCACCCGCGACGACGGGCCCGGGCCGGCCCGCCCGTCGCGGCGTCACGGGCAGGTGATCGCCACCGGGCCGCGTGACCGGGGAGGCACCCTGGGGCAGACTCGACCCGTGGTCGGGGGCGAACCGGTGCTGGCCCGGGCGGTGCGGATCCTGTCGGTGTTCGAGCCCGGGCGGGCCGAGCTGGGCGTCGCCGAGATCGCCCGCGCCTCGGGGCTGCACGTCGCGACCGCGTCACGGCTGGTCGGGCAGCTCGTCGAGCAGGGGCTGCTCACCCGCACCGGCTCCGGGCGGCTGCGGATCGGGATGCGGCTGTGGGAGCTGGGGCAGCGGGCGTCGCCGACGCTGACCCTGCGGGCCGCGGCCCTGCCGTTCCTCGGGGACCTGCACGCGGTCGTCGGGCACCACGTGCAGCTGGGTGTCCTCGACGGCGACGAGGTCATCTTCCTGGAGCGGCTCTCCGCGCCCGGGGCGGTGGTCAACCTGACCCGGATCGCCGGGCGGCTGCCGCTGCACGTCTCGTCATCGGGGCTGGTGCTGCTCGCCCACGCGCCGCCCGAGCAGCAGGAACGGGTGCTCGCGGCGCCCCTGGAACGACGGACCCCCGCCACGGTGACCGACCCGGACCGGCTGCGGGTCCTGCTCGCCCGCGTCCGGCGCGACGGCCACGTCGTCACCGAGGGCCACGTGCACCCCGACGCGACCGGTGTCGCGGTCCCGGTGCGCGGCCGGGACGGGGCCGTCGTCGCGGCGCTGTCGACGGTGCAGCCGCACGACGGCCGGGCCCGCACCCTCGTCCCGGCGCTGCGCGCCGCAGCGCACGGCATCGCCCGGGCACACGGCGGGAAAGACACCGCGCCGGACTGAGTGCCGGCTTCAGGCCCCGGCGCCCGCGCCGACCGGCGCCGGGCGCAGGGTCAGTGGCAGCAGGTCGCGCACCTCGGTGCGCAGCGTGTCCAGCGCGTGCGGGTCCTCGCCGCTCAGGAACCCGAGCAGCGCCTGCTGGAACACCCCGTCGACCATCCCGTAGGCGGCGTGCCGGCCCAGCGCGACCTCGGTGCCGGCGAGTTCGGCGTAGCGGGTCACGACCCGCCACACCATGTCCTCCAGGGTGCGGTCGATCTGGCCGACGGCCTCGCGCAGGTTCGGCTCGAACATGCTCTGGGCGCGCAGGTCGTACCAGAGGCGGTGCATCGGGGCCTCGTCGACGACCGTCTCGCACAGCTTGTCCGCGAACGCGGTGACCAGGCCGTCGGCCGTCGTCGCGTCGGCGACGGCGCCGTCGTAGCGGGTCACGCACACCGCCTTGTACTGACGCACGCAGTAGACGATCAGCTCCAGCTTGTCGGCGAAGTAGTAGTGCACGACGCCGTGGCTGTACGGGGAGTTCTGCGCGATCTCGCGCAGCGACGCCCGGGCGTAGCCGAGCTCGCCGAGGGTCTGCAGGGCCGAGTCCGCCAGCGCGCGCCGGCGCGCGTCGTGCTTGTCGACCGGGTTCGCCCGTGCCACGCGGCCCCCTCCCGTCGTCCGCTCGACAGCCACTGTAACCGACCGTTGCGCCTCCGACGCCCTCGTTCTGGACGCCCGCCCGACGATATCTTGACAACTGGTCAGAGATCGCGGCAGGGTGTGGCCCCCATCACCGATCGACACTGGAGTCGCCGTGACGCAGATCGACCTGACCGGACGCACCGTGCTGGTGACCGGAGGAGCACAGGGACTGGGCGAGGGGATGGCCCGCGCGATGGCCGACTCCGGCGGCCGGATCGTCGTCGCCGACCTGCAGGACGAGGCAGGCGCCACACTGGCGAAGTCCCTCGGCGAGCAGCACGGGTTCGTGCACCTCGACGTCACCGACGACGCGTCCTGGACCGCCGCGGTCGCCGAGACCGTGGAGCGGTTCGGCGCCCTCGACGTCGTGGTCAACAACGCGGGCGTCGAAGTCACCCAGCTGCTGGTCGACACCGAGCCCGACGACGTCCGCCGGATGCTCGAGATCAACCTGCTCGGCACGATGCTCGGCATCAAGCACGCGTTCCGGGCGATGCGCCCGGGTGGCCCGGCGGGCCGTGGCGGCGCCGTGATCAACGTGTCCTCGGTCGCCGCCACCATCGCGTTCCCCGCGATCGCCGGCTACTCCGCGACCAAGTCCGGCGTCGACCGGCTCACCCGGGTCGCGGCGATGGAGTCGGGCAAGCTCGGCTACGGGGTACGCGTCAACTGCGTCTACCCCGGGCTGGTGCCGACCGCGATGGGGCAGAAGCTCGCCGTCGAGACCGCCGGTCTCGGACTGTTCGAGAGCCCCGAGGCCGCGGTCGGGGCGGTGGTCGAGCTGACCCCGTCCGGCCGGCTCGGCGAGGTCGCCGACATCGCCGACGCGGTCACCTTCCTCGCCTCCGACGCCGCCCGGTTCGTCAACGGCGCCGGCCTGCCGGTCGACGGCGGCATGGGCATGTGACCGGCAGGTCCGCACCGCCCGGGATCACCGGTCCCGGGCGGTGAGGACCTCGTCGAGCACCACGGTGGCGCGGAACCCGCACAGCACCAGGATGTGCAGCAGGTAGAGCCACAGCGCCAGCGCCGACACCGTCCCGACCACGGGCAGCCCGGCGAACGGCGCCGACCACTCGATCGGGATGGCCAGGAACAGCAGGAAACCCTGCAGGAACCCGGCCAGCACCGACCCGGTGCCGAACGCGCCGAGCACCAGCGCGCGCCGGCCCAGCCGCCCCGGCCCGACCAGCCCGAACACCGCGAGCAGCGCGGTCGACAGCGTCACCCACACCACGTGGAACGCGACCACGACGCCCCACACCAGCGACCAGCCACCCGCGGCGTAGAGCGTCCCGACGTAGGGCGCCGCGCCCAGCACGACCAGCACGAGGAACGGCGCGACCGCCGCGACCCCGAGCAGCCCGGCGCGGCCGCGCCAGCCGGTGAGACGGTCGCGGGCTGCGGACATCTGGACGAACGCGCGGCGCAGGCCCTCGCCGTAGAGGCTGGCCGGGAACAGCACGACCAGCGCCTGCCACCAGGCCATCGACAGCGACACCGCGGCCAGTGTGCGCAGCGCCTCGGGCGTGCCGTGCCCGCCGGGGAGCCCGCCGATCGCCGCCTCCATCGCCGTGGTCACCGTCCCCGGCCCGGCCAGCGCGCCGACGCCCCACAACGCCACCATCGCCAGCGGGACCAGCCCGATCACCCCGAAGTAGGTCGCACCGGCGGCCCACAGCGCGATGTCGCTGCCGGGGAAGGTGTTCCCGAGCCGGCGGGCGAGGGCGCGGGCCCGGTTCACGGCGCGCCCCCCGTGCGGCGCTGGCACGCTGGTCCGATGACGACCGGGGACGACGACGGCTGGTCGGCCCTGCACGGCGGCATCCGGCCCTCCCCGGTGGTACGCGGCTGGCTCCGGATGGTGCGGGTCCTCTCCGCGGGCCCGGTCGCCCGGGTCCCACCGGACGTGCTGTCGCTGTCCGGCGTGGTCGTGCTGGCCGGGGCATGGGCGGTCGCGCCGGCCGGGGCGCCGTGGACGGCGGTGACAGCCCTGCTCGTGGTCGCGGCGGGGGTGCTCGACGGCCTCGACGGTGCCGTCGCGCTGCGCACCGGGCGGGCCCGGCCGCTGGGTG
>NZ_WWFY01000134.1:0-854 GCF_009864975.1 Pseudonocardia sp. SID8383 | reverse complement strand
ACGACCCTCGGGGTCGGCGACGGCGACGGCCAGGCCGCCGCCGTCGGTGGCCGGTGCGAGGCGCACCCGCAGCGCGGTGGCCCCGGCGGCGTGCAGGGTGACGTCCTCCCAGGCCCACGGAAGGCCCGCGGCGCCGTCACCGGTGAGCAGGGCGGCGTGCAGGGCGGCGTCGAGCAGGGCGGGGTGCAGCCCGAAGCGGGCCGCGTCCTCGGCGGTGGTGTCGGGGTCGGGCAGCGACACCTCGGCGTAGACGGTGTCGCCGTCCCGCCAGGCGCCGGTCAGCCCCCGGAACACCGGACCGTAGCCGAACCCGGCCTCGGCGAACCGCTCGTAGCAGCCCTCGACGTCGAGCTCGGCCGCGCCGGTGGGCGGCCAGGTCGTGGCGTCGAACCGCACTGGGCCCGGCGCGAGGGTGGTGAGGGTGCCGGTGGCGTGCTCGGTCCACTCGTCGGAGCCCTCGGGGCGGGCGTGCACGGTGACCGGGCGTCGGCCGGAACCGTCGTCGGCACCGGCGCGGACCTGCACGGTGACGGCGCCACCCGCGGTGGGCAGGGTCAGCGGCGTGGCGAGGGTGAGCTCCTCGACGCCGGTGCAGCCGACCTCGTCGCCCGCGCGGACGGCGAGCTCGAGCAGCGCGGTCCCGGGCAGCACCACGGTCCCGGCGACCGTGTGGTCGGCGAGCCACGGCTGCGCGGACGCCGAGAGACGGCCGGTCAGCAGCGCGCCCGCGCCGTCGGGGAACGCGACGGCGGCGCCGAGCAGCGGGTGCCCGGCGGCGCCGAGCCCGGCGGAGCGGACGTCGCCGGGGGCCGCGGTGGCACCCGGCCAGTAGCGGCGGTGCTGGAAGGCGTAGG
>NZ_WWFY01000133.1:0-373 GCF_009864975.1 Pseudonocardia sp. SID8383 | reverse complement strand
GCAGGTCGACGGTGCCGCCGATCCGGCCGGGGAGCTCCAGGGCGGCGGTCCGCAGCAGACCCCAGACGGCGGCCTGGTCCAGCTCGGTGACCTCCTCGGAGCGTCCGACGGCCACCGCACCCCGGGTGACGGTCCACAGCGGGGCGTCGACACCGGCGTCGCCGAGTGCCTGGACGGCGGTCGTGGTGAGGCTCAGCGCGGCGGGCACGCCGGGGTGTCCGGCGTCGCCGTCGGCGAACGGCAGCAGGGACAGGACGCCCGCGAACTCCGGGCCCTCCCCCGCGGCCGCGGTGACCGCCGCGGCCAGCGTGGCGCGGTCGGTGCCGGTCACGGTGACGCGCTCGAGCCCGCCCCCGCCGAGGGCGGCCTCGAC
>NZ_WWFY01000132.1:0-430 GCF_009864975.1 Pseudonocardia sp. SID8383 | reverse complement strand
CGCGTGGGCCGCCGAGCTGGCCCGGCACGCCGCCGACGGCCCGGTCACCGCGGTCGTGGCCCTCCCGGACCCGACGGGACGGCCGCATCCGGGGCACCCGGGCGTCCCCGGTGCGCTGGCCCGGACCCTCACGCTGGTCCAGGCACTCGGCGACGCCGACGTCACGGCGCCGCTGTGGTGCCTGACCCGCGGTGCCGTCGGGACGGCGCCCGGTGACGCGGTCACCGATCCCGAGCAGGGCACCCTGTGGGGCCTCGGCCGGGTCGTCGCGCTCGAGCACCCCGACCGGTGGGGCGGGTTGATCGACCTGCCGGGGACCCCGGACCCCCGGACCGCGGCGCGGGTCGCCGGGCTGGTCACCGGGGCCGGGACCGAGGACCAGCTGGCGGTCCGGCCGCACGGGGTCCTCGCCCGACGGCTCGTTCACGCG
>NZ_WWFY01000131.1:0-6138 GCF_009864975.1 Pseudonocardia sp. SID8383 | reverse complement strand
ACCCCGGTCCCCGCGCTGCTGCGCGGACTGGTCACCGCCCCCCGCCGCACCGCCGCCGGCGCCGCGCAGGCCACCGACGCCGGGCTCGTCGCCCGGCTCGCCCGGCTCGACGACGACCGGCGCCACGAGGTCCTCCTCGACGTCGTCCGCGACGCCGCCGCCCTCGTGCTCGGGCACACCTCCGGCGCCGACATCGACGCCGACCGCGCCTTCCGCGATCTCGGGTTCGACTCCCTGACCGCCGTCGAGCTGCGCAACAGGCTCGCGACGGCGACCGGGCTGCGGTTGCCCGCGACGACGGTCTTCGACCACCCGACCCTCTCCGCGCTCGCCACCCACCTGCGCTCCGAGCTGCTCGGCTCCGCGGCCCCGCCCGCACCGGAGCGCCCGGTCGTGACGCCGCTCGACGACGACCCGGTCGTCATCGTGGGAATGGCGTGCCGCTTCCCCGGCGGGGTCACGTCCCCCGAGGACCTCTGGCAGCTCGTCGGCGACGGCGTCGACGCCATCACCGGGTTCCCCACCGGCCGCGGCTGGGACCTCGACGGCCTCTACGACCCGGACCCCGACCACGCCGGCACCTCCTACACCCGCGAGGGTGGCTTCCTGCACGACGCCGCCGAGTTCGATGCCGGGTTCTTCGGGATGAGCCCGCGGGAGGCCACCGCGACCGACGCGCAGCAGCGGCTGCTGCTGGAGACGAGCTGGGAGGCGGTCGAGAGGGCCGGGATCGACCCGGTCTCGCTGCGCGGCAGCGCCACCGGCGTCTTCGCCGGCGTCATGTACCACGACTACGCCGACAACCTCGGCGGACCGGAGCACGAGGGGATCCAGGGCCAGGGCAGCGCGGGCAGCGTCGCCTCGGGCCGGGTGTCCTACACCCTGGGGCTGGAGGGCCCGGCGGTCACCGTCGACACCGCGTGCTCGTCGTCGCTGGTCGCGATGCACTGGGCGATGCAGGCCCTGCGGACCGGCGAGTGCACGCTCGCCCTCGCCGGCGGCGTAACCGTCATGTCCACCCCGGCCACGTTCGTCGAGTTCTCCCGGCAGGGCGGCCTCGCCGCCGACGGCCGGTCCAAGCCCTTCGCCGACGCCGCCGACGGCGTCGGCTGGGCCGAGGGCGCCGGCATGCTGGTGCTGGAGCGCCGGTCGGACGCGCTGCGGAACGGTCACGAGATCCTCGCCGTGGTGCGCGGGTCGGCGGTGAACCAGGACGGTGCGTCCAACGGGCTCACGGCACCGAACGGGCCGTCCCAGCAGCGGGTCATCCGCCAGGCACTGGCCAGCGCCGGGCTGCGGGCATCGGACGTCGACGCGGTCGAGGCCCACGGCACCGGCACCACCCTCGGCGACCCCATCGAGGCGCAGGCGCTCATCGCGACCTACGGCGCCGACCGCGACCCCGCGCAGCCGCTGCACCTGGGTTCGCTGAAGTCCAACATCGGGCACACCCAGGCCGCCGCCGGCGTCGCCGGTGTGATCAAGATGGTGCAGGCGCTGCGGCACGGGGTGCTGCCGCGGACGCTGCACGTGGACGCGCCGTCCTCGCACGTGGACTGGTCCGACGGCACCGTCGCGTTGCTCACCGAGCCGACCGTGTGGCCGGAGACCGGCCGTGTCCGCCGGGCGGGTGTGTCGTCGTTCGGGATCAGCGGCACCAACGCCCACGTCATCGTCGAGCAGCCCGCCGACGCCCCGGCCCCCTCCCCGGCAGAGCCCGGACCCGACGGCCCGCTGCCGTGGCTGCTGTCCGCGAGGTCCCCCGAGGCGCTGCGCGACCAGGCGGCCCGGCTCCGCGACGCCGTCACCGGGCGGCCGGACCTGCGCCCGATCGACGTCGCCCACTCCCTGGCGACCGGCCGGTCCGCGTTCGACCACCGCGCCGTCGTCCTCGCGGCCGACGCCGACGACGCCGTGCGTGCTCTCACCGCGCTCGCCGACGGCGACAGCGACCCGGCGGTCGTCACCGGCCGTGCCCGCGGCGGCCGGACCGCCATGCTGTTCTCCGGGCAGGGTTCGCAGCGGCTCGGCATGGGCCGGGAGCTGCACGCCCGGTTCCCGGTGTTCGCCGACGCGTTCGACGCCGTCGTCGCCGCGCTGGACGCCGAGCTCGGCGGTGACCTGCGGGCGGTCGTGTGGGGCACCGACGCCGCCGCGCTGGACGAGACCGGCGCGACCCAGCCCGCGCTGTTCGCGGTCGAGGTCGCGCTGCACCGGCTCGTCGAGTCCTGGGGGGTCCGTGCCGACCTGGTCGCCGGGCACTCGATCGGCGAGATCGCCGCGGCCCACGTGGCCGGGGTGTTCTCGCTGGCCGACGCGGCGCGCCTGGTCGCGGCGCGGGCGTCGCTGATGCAGGCGCTGCCGACCGGGGGCGCCATGCTCGCCGTGCAGGCGAGCGAGGACGAGGTGCGCCCGCACCTCACCGACGGCGTCGCGATCGCGGCGGTCAACGGCCCGTCCGCTGTCGTCGTCTCCGGTGACGAGGATGCCGTGACGGCGGTGGGCGAGCAGCTGGCCGGCCGCAGGACACGGCGGCTCGCGGTGTCCCACGCGTTCCACTCGCCGCTGATGGACCCGATGCTGGCGGAGTTCCGGGCCGTCGCCGAGCAGCTGAGCTACGCCGAGCCGGTGGTGCCGGTGGTGTCGAACCTGACCGGTGCGCTCGCCGAGCCCCGGCAGCTGTGCGACCCGGAGTACTGGGTGCGCCACGTCCGCGAGGCCGTCCGCTTCGGCGACGGCGTGCGGGCGCTGGCCGGGGCCGGTGCGACCACGTTCCTGGAGCTCGGCCCGGACGGGGTGCTCTCGGCGATGGCCCGCGAGTCCCTGCCCGACGACACGACCGCGACGGTGCCCGTCCTGCGCCGCGACCGCGGCGAGGTCGACGCCGCACTGACCGCGCTGGCCCGGCTGCACGTCGGCGGCACCCGCGTCGGTTGGACGGAGCTGCTCCCGGGCGGCCGCCGGGTCGACCTCCCGACCTACGCCTTCCAGCACGCCACCTACTGGCCCACCGCGACCCGCCCGGCGGCCGACGCCGGCGCGCTCGGACTCACCGCCACCGGGCACCCCGTCCTGCACGGCGTGGTCGAGCTCGCCGAGGGCGAGGGCGTGCTCTGCACCGGTCGGCTGTCGCTCGCGACCCACCCGTGGCTGACCGACCACGCCGTCCGGGGCACCGTCCTCGTGCCCGGCACGGCGCTGCTCGAACTGGCCCTGCGCGCCGGCGACGAGGTCGGCTGCGACCGCGTCGAGGAGCTCACCCTCGCCGCCCCGCTGGTGGTGCCCACCCGTGGTGCCGTGCGGACCCAGGTCCGGGTCGGCGTCGCCGACGACGACGGCCGCCGCACCGTCACCGTGCACGCCCGGCCCGACGACGCCGGCGACGCACCCTGGACCCAGCACGCCGCCGGCACCCTGACCACGGCCGCACCGGAGCCGACCGGCTTCGACGCCACGACCTGGCCGCCCACCGGTGCGCGCGAGCTGCCGCTCCGGGGTTGCTACGAGCGGTTCGCCGAGGCCGGGTTCGGTTACGGCCCGGTGTTCCAGGGACTGACCGGCGCCTGGCAGGACGGCGACACCGTCTACGCCGAGGTCGCACTGCCCGGGCAGGCCACCGACGACGCGGCCCGCTTCGGGCTGCACCCCGCCCTGCTCGACGCCGCCCTGCACGCCGGGATGCTCGACGACGACGGCACCGCAGGCCTCCCGTTCTCCTGGGACGGGGTCACTCTGCACGCCACCGGCGCCGTCGCGCTGCGCGTGCGGCTGACCCGCACCGGCGGCGGCATCGCGATCGCCGCCGCCGACCCGGCGGGCCACCCGGTCGCGACCGTCGACACGCTCGCCGTCCGCCCGGTCGCCGAGGCACAGCTCGCACCCACCGGCACCGGCGACGCACTGTTCGCGCTCGACTGGACCCCGGTCGACGACGCCCCGGCCGGCATCCCGGCGCCCGCGACGGTCGCCGTCGTCGGCATCGGCGTCGGGGACGACCACGGGGACAGCGCAGCCGCCGAGGTCGCCGCGGGCCTGTCCGCCGCGGGCACCGACGCGACCGTCCACACCGGCCCCGCCACGGCGATCGAGGAGCTGGGGGACACGGTGGTCGTCACCGTGGACGGTGAAGGTGCCGACACGGCGACCGCCGCCCACACCCTGACCGCCGCCGTCCTCGACCTGCTGCAGCAGTGGACCGCCGGGACCGGTTCCGGGCGGCTCGCCGTCGTCACCCGGGGCGCCGTCGCCGCCGGGGGGACCGCACCCACCGACGTCGCCGCCGCCGCGGTGCACGGCCTCGTCCGCTCCGCCCGGTCCGAGTTCCCCGACGGCATCGTGCTCGTCGACCTCGATCCGGCGACCGCCGGCGCCGCGGACGACGGTCCGCTGCTGCTCGCCGCGCTGCACACCGGTGAGCCGCAGATCGCGGTGCGCGACGGTGCCCTGCTCGCCGGGCGCCTGACCCGGGCGCAGACCGGCTCCGGTCTCGTCGTGCCGGCGGTGGACGCCTGGTGCCTCGACAGCACCACCCCGGGCAGCATCGACGGCCTCGCCCTCGTGCCCCACCCGGAGGCGGGCGCCCCGCTCACCGGTCACCAGGTGCGGGTCGCGATCCGCGCCGCGGGCCTGAACTTCCGCGACGTGCTCAAGTCCCTCGACATGTACCCCGGCGACGCCGGCCGCTACGGCCACGAGGCGGCGGGGGTGGTCCTCGCGACCGGCCCGGACGTCACCGGGCTCGCCCCGGGCGACCGCGTCCTGGGCATGATCTCGGGCAGCTTCTCCTCGGTGGCCGTCGACGACGCCCGCCGCCTCACCCGGATCCCGGACGGCTGGGACTGGGAGACCGCCGCGTCGGTCCCGCTGGTCTTCCTCACCGCCTGGCACGCCCTGCGCCAGCTCGGGAACCTGACGGCGGGGGAGAAGGTGCTCGTCCACGCCGGTGCCGGTGGCGTCGGCATGGCCGCGGTCCAGATCGCCCGGCACCTCGGTGCCGAGGTGTACGCGACGGCGTCGGAGCCCAAGCAGCACGTGCTGCGCAGCCTGGGCGTCGCCGAGGACCACATCGCCTCCTCGCGGACCCTGGAGTTCGCCGAGACCTTCGCCGGGACGGACCTCGACGTCGTCCTCAACTCGCTGGCCGGGGAGTTCGTCGACGCCTCGATGGGGCTGCTCGGCGACGGCGGCCGGTTCCTGGAGATGGGCAAGACCGACATCCGCGACGCGGACTCCGCGCCGGCCGGCGTCTCCTACCAGGCCTTCGACCTCGCCTGGGTCGAGCCCGAGGCCATCGGCGCCATGTTCGCCGAGCTGATGGACCTCTTCGCGGCCGGCGTGCTGGACCCGCTGCCGGTCCGCACCTGGGACGTCCGCGACGCCCCCGCCGCGTTCCGCTTCATGAGCGCCGCCCAGCACATCGGCAAGATCGTCCTGACCCTCCCGCGGCCGTGGACCACCGAGGGCACCGTCCTGGTCACCGGCGGCACCGGTGGCCTGGGCGGGCTGCTCGCCCGTCACCTGGTCGCGACCCACGGGGTGCGGCATCTGCTGCTGACCAGCCGGTCCGGTGCGGACGCGCCGGGTGCTGCGGAGCTGGTGTCCGAGCTCGGTGAGCTGGGTGCGCAGGTGTCGGTGGCGGCGTGTGACGTCACCGACGCCGATGCGGTCGCCGCGTTGGTGGCCGGTGTGCCCGGTGGCCACCCGCTGCGTGCCGTCGTGCACACCGCCGGTGTGCTGGACGACGGGGTGCTGGCCTCGCTCACGCCCGGGCGTCTGGCGCGGGTGCTGGCGCCGAAGGTGGACGGTGCGTGGAACCTGCACCGCGCGACCGAGCACCTGGATCTGGACGCGTTCGTGCTGTTCTCCTCGGTGGCCGGGGTGTTCGGCGGGGCCGGGCAGGCGAACTATGCCGCCGGCAACGCGTTCCTCGACGCCCTGGCCGCGCACCGCGCCGCCGCCGGCCTGCCCGGCGTGTCCCTGGCCTGGGGCGCGTGGGGCCAGGAGGCCGGCATGACCGCCGGTCTCGACGAGCGCGACGTCCGCCGGGCCGCCGAGTCCGGGATGCCGCTGCTCGCCGCAGGGCAGGCCCTCGCCCTGTTCGACGCCGCCCTCGCCACGGGGCGTCCCGCGCTCGTCCCG
>NZ_WWFY01000130.1:0-607 GCF_009864975.1 Pseudonocardia sp. SID8383 | reverse complement strand
CGCCGCCTGCGGTCGGCGGGGTCCCGCCGCCGGTCAGGCCGAGCGGGACGACGAGGGGCTCCGCGGCGAGGGTCGCGGCGTCGTAGAGGGCGAGCCCGCGCTCCACACTCAGCAGCGGCATGCCGCCGGACCCGACCCGGGCGACGTCGTGGTCGGACAGGCCACCGGTCATCCCGGCGCCCTGCTCCCAGGCGCCCCAGGCCAACGAGGTGGCGGGCAGCCCCAGTGCGTGGCGGTGCGCGGCGAGTGCGTCGAGGAAGGTGTTGCCCGCGGCGTAGTTGCCCTGGCCGGGTCCGCCCATCACCCCGGCGGTGGAGGAGTAGAGGACGAACGCGGCGAGCTCGTGGTCGCGGGTGAGGTCGTGCAGGTGCCAGGCGGCGTCGACCTTCGGGGCCAGCACGGCGTCGACGGCGGCGGGGGTCAGGGAGGTGACGGTGCCGTCGTCGAGGACGCCCGCGGTGTGCACGACGGCGGTGAGCGGGTGCGCCGGGTCGACGCCGTCGAGCAGGGCGGCCAGCGCGTCGCGGTCGGCGACGTCGCAGGCGGCGACGGTGACCTGCGCACCGGCCGCGGTCAGCTCCTCCCGCAGCGCGGTCGCGCCGGGGGC
>NZ_WWFY01000129.1:0-1383 GCF_009864975.1 Pseudonocardia sp. SID8383 | reverse complement strand
CCGTCGGTGTCGACCGGCAGGAGCGCGGCCCCCGCCGGGTCGTCGTCGCCCGCACCGATGCCGCCGAGGGGCAGGCCCGGGTCGTCGCCCTCGCTGTCGCCCTCGCCGTCGTCCTCGCCGTCCAGGTCCAGCTGCACCGGCTGCTCGACGGCCACCAGCTCCAGCCCCTCGGTACGGCTGCGGCGGACCCAGTCGTCGAAGGCGGCGAGCATCTCCCGCACCCGGACCAGCTCGCGGCGCCCGAACCACGGCGCCCCGGAGTCCAGCCGCCGCCACGCCGAGCGCAGCGCCTCCTCCAGCTCCACCGGGTCGGCCCCGGCGGCGCGGGCCTGCACCAGCGCGTGCACCAGGGACCCGGTGACCGCCGACAGCGCGCCGGTCTCGTCGCCGCCGTGCCGGGACAGCACCCAGCGCAGCGGGCAGCCGGCGATCGTCTCGACGTCGGAGGGCGAGATCGGGACGAGCTCGCCCTCGGCGCGCAGCGGGGCGCCGTCGGACAGGTCGGCGACGCCGTACCAGTCGTCGGGGTGGGCTCCGGGGACGCCGTCCGCGGCGAGCCGGGCCAGCTGGGTCGCCGCCCGGTGACGACGTGCGGCCCGTCCCGGGTCGCCGTGGTCGGGCTCGGTGACGGCGCGCCGCAGCTCCCCGACCAGCTCGGCCGTCACCAGGGAGCGCTCGGGCCGGTGCACCGGGCGGGCCTCGGCGGCGTCGGCGGGGCGGGGGTCGAGCTCGTCGAGGAACCGGGAGGGCTGCTCGTCCTCCCCCTGCACGGCGCTGACCAGCAGCGTCGTCCGGGCACGGGTGCAGGCGACGTAGAACAGCCGCCGCTCCTCGGCGAGCAGTGGCGCCGTGCGGGAGACCGCGTCGTCGGGGGCGGCGACCCCGCCGACGAGGTCGACGAGCCGTTCGTGGCCGAGCAGGCTGCCGCGCAGCCGTACGTCGGGCCACAGCCCCTCCTGCACCCCGGGCACCGCGACGACCGTCCACTCCCGGCCGCGGGCGCCGTGTGCGGTGAGCAGCTCGACCGCGCCGCCCCGGGGCGCCTGCGGGGCCAGCGTCTCCCCCGGCAGCTGCTGGTCGAGCAGGTACTCCAGGAACCCGCCGACGTCGGCGCCGGGCAGCCGGTCGGTGTAGCGGGCGGCCGCGTCGAACAGGGCCAGGACCGCGTCGAGGTCCCGGTCGGCGGCCGCTCCGCCGGGGCCGCCGCGGGCGCTGGCCTCGCTCCAGCGCTTCGCCAGGCCGGTGCGCCGCCACACCTTCCACAACGTCTCCTCGACCTGCTCGCCCGCGCCGATCGAGCGGGCGGCGGTGTCGAGGAGGCGGCCCACGTCGCGCATCGGGGCGGCCTCGGCGGGCGAGAGCATCGGCAGCGGGTCGGGCCGG
>NZ_WWFY01000014.1:0-2031 GCF_009864975.1 Pseudonocardia sp. SID8383 | reverse complement strand
TGGCGGGCGAACGCGGCGGGCCCCGCGCAACTGGCCGCGGCGGCCCGCGAGCACGGTTGCCTGCTGGTCCACGTCTCCACCGAGTACGTCTTCGACGGCACCGCGCCCGGTCCGGTGCCCGAGGACGCCCCGCCGTCCCCGCTCGGGGTGTACGGCGCGTCGAAGGCAGCCGGGGAGCTGGCGGTGCGGGCGGCGCTGCCGGAGCGGCACGTGATCGTGCGGACCAGCTGGGTCGTCGGTGACGGCGGCAACTTCGTCGCCACCATGGCGCGGCTGGCCCGCGACGGGGTGTCCCCCGCCGTCGTCGACGACCAGGTGGGGCGGCCGACGTTCGCCCCCGACCTGGCCGCGGCGCTGCTCGTGCTGGCCGGGTCCGGACGGCACGGCACCTTCCACGTGACCGGCGACGGCGAGCCGGTCAGCTGGCACGGACTGGCCCGGGAGGTGTTCGCCCGCTGCGGCCGCGATCCCGGCGACGTCCGCCCGGTGTCGACCGCCGAGTACGCCGCGGACAGGCCGCACCTGGCGCGCCGACCGGCGAACTCGGTGCTCGACCTGTCCCGCGCGACCCGCGCCGGAGTGACGATGCCGCCCTGGCGCGACGGGCTCGGCGCCCACCTCGGGACCGCCCGGTGAAGGGCGTCATCCTGGCCGGTGGCACCGGCAGCCGGCTGTTCCCCCTGACCGCGGCGGTGTCCAAGCAGCTGCTGCCGGTCTACGACAAGCCGATGATCTACCACCCGCTGACCACGCTGATGCTGGCCGGGATCCGGGAGATCCTGCTCATCTCCACCCCGCACGACCTGCCCGGGTTCCAGCGCCTGCTCGGCGACGGCGGCCTGCTCGGCCTGCAGATCACCTACGCCGCCCAGGAACACCCCAACGGCCTGGCCGAGGCGTTCGTCATCGGCGCCGACCACGTCCGCGGCGGACCGTCGGCGCTCGTGCTGGGCGACAACATCTTCCACGGCGCCGGGTTCGGTGACCTGCTGCGTCGCCGCGCCGCCGAGGTCGCCTCCGGCGACGCGGGCTGCGTGCTGTTCGGCTACCCGGTGCGGGATCCGCGGCGCTACGGCGTCGGCGAGGCCGCCCCCGACGGCACCCTGCTCTCGATCGAGGAGAAGCCCGAGCACCCCCGCTCGGACCGTGCCATCACCGGCCTCTACTTCTACGACGACCGCGTCGTCGACATCGCCACGCGCATCACCCCCTCGGCCCGCGGCGAGCTCGAGATCACCGACGTCAACCGCGCCTACCTCGAACAGGGCCGCGCCCGTCTGCAGGACCTCGGACGCGGCTTCGCCTGGCTCGACACCGGCACCCACGAGTCGCTGATGGAGGCCGGCCAGTACGTCCGCGTCCTGGAGAACCGCCAGGGCATCCGCATCGCCTGCGTCGAGGAGGTCGCCCTGCGGATGGGCTTCATCGACGCCGCCGCCTGCCACGCCCTCGGGGCGCAGCAGGCGGGCTCGGGCTACGGCGAATACGTCATGGCCGTCGCGGATCAGTTCAGGTCGTAGCGACGGCCGTTCCCCGGCGCCGGTCACAGGCAGGCAGCCCGGGTCGGCCTCGTCCGGACGGTGCCGGTGCCGACCGACGTCGTCGCCGTCGGGACCGCCGCGGTCGTGGTCGCGCCGATCGGGCACGACGGCGTCGTGGTGTCCGCGCTGGCCCGGGTCGGTCCGGTCGGCAGGCTCATCCGCCGCATCTCGCTCGACGAGCCGCCCCAGCTGTGGAACCCCCTGCGCGGGGACATGAGCCTCGTCGGGCCGCGCCCGGATCGGCCGTGGTTCGGCAGTCCTGATGACCGGAGGGCCCGGCCGGGGAGTCAGAAGGGCAGGTGCCCCGAGAGCACGACGGCCGTCGCGACCGCCGCGGTGAGCACGAGCAGGAGCGCGGCGACCGCGGTCCGGCGGGTGCCCGTCGTCGCGGGACCTGTCGCCGGAGCGACGCCCGGAGGTGACCAGAGCGGTCGGCCCGTCCGGCGCCCTGCGGGCCAGGGTCCGGCGCCGTCGCGCTCGCGGCGGGCCG
>NZ_WWFY01001265.1:0-283 GCF_009864975.1 Pseudonocardia sp. SID8383 | reverse complement strand
CGCCCCGGAGGCGCTGCGCGACCTGCTGGTCGTCGAACTGCTCTACGCGACCGGGATCCGGGTCGCGGAGCTGTGCGGGCTGGACGTCGGGGCGGTCGACGAGTCCACCCGTACGCTGCGGGTCCGGGGCAAGGGCGACCGGGAACGGACCATCGTGTTCGGGGTCCCCGCCGCGCGCTCCCTGCGCCGCTGGCTCGACCACGGCCGACCGGCGCTGGCGACCCCGTCGTCGCCGCCGGCGCTGCTGCTGGGCGTGCGGGGCGGGCGGCTGGACCCGCGCGTC
>NZ_WWFY01001264.1:0-393 GCF_009864975.1 Pseudonocardia sp. SID8383 | reverse complement strand
CGCGCAGGAGGCCCCAGTCCGTCGCCCCGCCCCGCCCCGCGACGGCGCCCCCGCCGACGCCGTACCGCCGGAGTCGGCGCAGCCGGTGTCGTCGGCGTCCTCGCTGGACGCGACGGCGGTCCGCCGGGTCTGGCCGGAGATCCTCGCCGCTGTCCGTCAGCGCAGCCGCAGCACCGAGGCGCTGCTGGTCAACGCCACCGTCCGGGCGGTCGACGGCGACACCCTGGTCCTCGCGATCGGCGCCCCGCCGCTGGCCCGGCGGCTGTCCGAGGCGCGCAACACCGACGTGATCGCCGATGCGCTGCGCGCCGTCCTCGGGGTCCAGTGGCGGGTCCACTGCGACACCGGGGAGGCCGCGACCGCGCGTCGCGCCGCCACGCCGGAACGCGCGCA
>NZ_WWFY01001263.1:0-420 GCF_009864975.1 Pseudonocardia sp. SID8383 | reverse complement strand
CGTCACCGGCGTCGAGGTGGGCGGCGAGCCGGGCCGGTGTCGGCTCGGTGAACAGGTCGCGGATCGACACCTCGGCCCCGAGCGCGGTGCGCAGCCGGGCGACGATCCGGGTGGCGAGCAGCGAGTGCCCGCCGAGGTCGAAGAAGTCGTCGTCCACGCCGACCTCGTCGAGGCCGAGGACCTCGGCGAACACCGTGCAGAGGGCCTGCTCGGTCGCGGTCTCCGGGGCCCGCGACGGCGCCGCGGCGGCGCGGGCGTCGGGGACGGGCAGCGCGCGGGTGTCGAGCTTGCCGTTGGCGGTCAGCGGCAGCTCGTCGAGCAGCACGAACGCCGACGGCACGAGGTGGTCGGGCAGGGCTGCCCGCAGGTCCTCGCGCAGCACCGGGACCAGCTCGGCGGCGAACCGGGCCGCGGCCGGGT
>NZ_WWFY01001262.1:0-1003 GCF_009864975.1 Pseudonocardia sp. SID8383 | reverse complement strand
CCTGGGCGGCGAGCTGGCGGGTGTAGTGGTCGACGGCGCCGACGACCCGCACGGTGTGGTGCACCCCGCGGCGCAGCGGCCTGCGGGCGACGGGGTGCTGCAGCGGCACCGCGCGGGTCCGCACGGTGGCCACCGCGGTGTCCACGGCGCGGGCCTTCTCCAGCGGGTCACCGGCGCCGGGGCGGCCCAGCGCCGCGTCGACCGAGGTGCGCAGGGAGACGTCGACGGCGGTGAGGGCGTCGTCGAGGGCCTCGGCGAAGGCCGTGCGCGACCGGGTGGGCAGGACCAGGTAGGCGGCGAGCATGCCCAGCGCGCCGCCGACGACCGTCTCCTCGACCCGCAGCACCAGGGTCTGCACGCTGAACTGGCCGATCACTCCGTAGAGCAGGGCCAGCACCGCGGTGATCCAGAACGCCATCATCGCCTGCGAGATCCGCACCAGGTACAGGGCGAGGAACACGCAGACGAACAGCAGCGCCAGGCTGGCGACGACGTTGCCGCCCACCAGCAGTGCCAGCAGCATCCCCGCCACGACCCCACCCGCGGTGCCGACCGCGCGGGCCCAGCCGCGGCTCAGGACGTCGCCGCGGCTGGCGGTGCCGGCGAACACCACGAACGCGGCGATCACCGCCCAGTACCAGCGGGCCGGGGAGATCAGCTCGCCGACGACGATCGCGAGGCTGGTGGCGACGCCGACCTGCACGGCCTGCCGGGTGTGCAGCGCGAGCCCGCCGAACCGGTCCCGGCCCGCCGGCGGCGGCACCTGTTCGGGGACGGGCCCGGGTGCCGGGTCGCCGCCCGCGGTCTCCCGGTCGGTGTCGTGGTGTTCGGCGATCCGCAGGCGGGCCTGCTCGACGGTGGTCTGCATCGCGTCGGCGAGCCGGACGACGGCGAACCCGATGCGCTGCTCGCGCGCGGCGGGCCCGACCCCGGCCGGCCGGTCCACGATGTCGGCGACGGCGGACCGTGCGCCGTCGTAGAGGCGGGTGGCGATCGCGCCGGG
>NZ_WWFY01001261.1:0-489 GCF_009864975.1 Pseudonocardia sp. SID8383 | reverse complement strand
GAGTCCAGGGGGTCGGCGTTCTCGACGACGAGCAGCACCGGCCCGCCGCCGGGCAGGCGCTCGCGGTGCAGCGGCGGGACGACCCGGCGGGCCCGCAGGACCTCCGGCGTCAGCCCGCCGGGCAGCGGGCCGTCGAAGGCCTTCTCGTCGCCGGTGATCTCCAGCGCGCGCTCGCGCAGCGGGACCTCCACCGCGCGGGACGCGTGGGCGAACAGCCAGTCGTTGACCTGCAGCAGCACCCGCGACGGCCGCCGGAGATCCGCGGCCCCGGACAGCGCGTGATGCCACGGTCCCCGGTCCACGGCCGGGGCGGCGTCCGTGCGCGGCCGGACCAGCCGTACCGAGTTCGGCAGCGGCGGCACCCCGTCGTCGGTCCGGCCGGTCGGCTCCAGCACGCCCGCGGCGGCCAGCTCGGCCAGTACCCCGGCGAGGTTCCGCCGGGCGTCGACGCTGCCGACCATCGTGGGGTCCGCCTGCAGGAACGCCGCG
>NZ_WWFY01001260.1:0-543 GCF_009864975.1 Pseudonocardia sp. SID8383 | reverse complement strand
GCACCGGCCCGACGCGTGGGCCCGCGCACGGAGGCTGCTCGCCCCCAAGGACTGGCTGCTCGAGCGGCTCACCGGCACCGCCGTGGCCGACCCGTTGTCCTCGACCGGTCTCCTCGCCCCCGACGGCCGGTACCCGGACTGGCTCGACCTGCTCGTCCCCGGGCTGCGCGCGATGCCGGCGCCCTTGGCCGACCCGGCGTCGGTCGCGGGGGAGACCACCGGCGCGGGCGGGCTCCCGGCCGGGCTGCCCGTCGCCGTCGGGACGATGGACGCCTGGGCGGCGCTGCTCGGCGGCGGGATCGCCGCCCCCGGAGACGCGATCGACATCGCGGGCACCTCGGAGGTCCTGGCCCTCGCCGCGACGCCCGGCGGCAGCGCCCCGGGCATCGTCACGTTCCCGTCGTGGCGCGGGCTGCACGTGCACGCCGGGCCCACCCAGGCCGGCGGCGACGCCCTGACCTGGGCGTCCGCGGTGCTCGGCGTCGCACCGGGCGAGCTGCTGGACCGCGCCGCCGGCGCCGACCCGGGCCAGGTCCTGTTCCT
>NZ_WWFY01001259.1:0-699 GCF_009864975.1 Pseudonocardia sp. SID8383 | reverse complement strand
GCCGCGGCGGTCGGTGCCGCCGCCGTGCTCGCGCTGGTGCTGGCACTGTCGCGGTTCGCCCGGTCGGTCACCGCGCTGCTCGTGATCGGCGTGATGCTGGGGTCGGCGGTCACCTCGGTGGTCAGCCTGCTGCTGGTCTGGACCGACCCGCGCACCGCGCAGCAGTACCTGATGTGGGGCCTCGGCTCGGTGTCCGGCGTCGGTCGCGGCGAGCTGCCGGTCCTCGGCGGGATCGTCGCGGCCGGGCTGCTGGCGGTGGTCGTGCTGGCCAAGCCGCTCGACGGGCTGTTGCTCGGCGACGACTACGCCCGCACCGCCGGCGTCGACGTCGCCCGGGTACGGCTGGCCGTGCTGGGTGTCGCCGCCGTGCTCGCCGGGGCGGTCACCGCGTTCTGCGGGCCGATCGGGTTCCTCGGCATCGCCGTGCCGCACCTGGCCCGGATGGCGGTCGGCACCGCGCGGCACCGGGTGCTCGTCCCGGCCACCGCCCTGACCGGGGCGCTGGTCGGGCTGGCCTGCGCGGTCGTCGCGAACCCGCCGGGGCTGGGCACGGTGATCCCGCTGAACGTGGTGACCTCGCTGGTCGGGGCGCCGGTCGTGATCGCGGTGCTCCTGCGCTCCCGACGCCTGGGCGCGGCCCGGTGAGCGCCGGGCTGGCGCTGTCCGGGCTCGACGTCGGGTACGCCGAGGGCGGGGCGC
>NZ_WWFY01000128.1:0-7552 GCF_009864975.1 Pseudonocardia sp. SID8383 | reverse complement strand
CGCGGTGTCCGCCCTGCTGGCCTGCGCGCGGGCGCTGCAGGCGGCGGGGACGGACCTGCGCCAGGGGACCCTCCCGCCCCTCGCGGAGGAGCTCGGCCCGGTCACGGAGGAGCCCGCCGCCGCGGCCCCGGCGCCCGTCGAGGCCGCCCCGGAACCGTCCGGGTCGGGTCTGCTGTCCGAGCGCGAG
The DNA here is from genome assembly GCF_009864975.1 of Pseudonocardia sp. SID8383. Lineage (NCBI taxonomy): Bacteria > Bacillati > Actinomycetota > Actinomycetes > Pseudonocardiales > Pseudonocardiaceae > Pseudonocardia > Pseudonocardia sp. SID8383. The sequence goes on along the minus strand of NZ_WWFY01000128.1, from coordinate 7,365 downwards.
CTGGAGGTCGCCGAGCTCGTCGTGCAGGGGCGCACCCAGCGCGAGATCGGTGAGGCGCTGTTCATCTCGGCGAAGACCGTCGAGCACCACGTGGCCCGGATGCGTCAGCGTCTCGGGGTGGGCGGCCGCAGCGAGCTGCTCGACGAGCTCCGCCGGATCCTGGGCGACCGCGGCTGACCCGCCCGGTCAGGGCAGGATCGAGTCGACGTAGCCGCCGTCCACGCGGACCGCGGCCCCGGTCGTGGCGGAGGCCAGCGGCGACGCCAGGTAGGTCACCATGTGGGCGATCTCCTCGGGCTCGATCAGCCGCTGGATCAGCGACTGGGGCCGGTGGGTGCGCATGAACTCGCGCTGCGCCTCGTCCCAGGGCAGGGCCGGGTCCACCAGCTGGTACACGAAGTCCTCGACGCCCGCGGTGTGCGTCGGTCCGGCGATCACCGAGTTGACGGTGACCCCGCTGCCGGCCGCCTCCTTGGCGAACCCGCGGGACAGCGCGAGCAGCGCCGTCTTGGACACGCCGTAGTGGATCATCTCGGCCGGGATGACGACCGCGGAGTCGCTGGCGATGTTCTGGATGCGGCCCCAGCCGCGGTCGCGCATGCCGGGCAGGTAGGTCCGGATGAGGCGGGCCGCGGTCAGGACGTTGACCTCGAAGTAGCGGCGCCAGTCGTCGTCGGTGATGGTGAGGGCTTCCTGGGCACCGAAGATGCCCAGGTTGTTGACCAGGACGTCGACCTCGGGCAGCTCCGTCGCGAGGGTCGCGGTGCCCTCGTCGGTGGTGACGTCGGCTGCCACGCCGACGACCTCTCCGCCGGACTCGTCGCGCACCCGGGCGACGGCCGCGTCGACCCGTTCCGCGGTCCGGCCGTTGACCGCGACCCGGGCGCCCGCGCGGGCGAGGTCGACGGCGATGGCGAGTCCGATGCCCTGGGTGGAGCCGGTGACGAGGGCGGTCCGGCCGGTGAGGTCGAGGTGCATGGCTTCTCTCCAGGAGTCGGGGTGGCCGTCTCGTATCGTGGTGTCGGCACGTGCAACAGTCGGCGCACGCTGATAGTTGCACACGCTGGTTATTGCCGACGCCGACAACGTAGCACCGTCACCCGGTCCGAAGGGGAGGCACGCCATGTCGCTCGACGACGACGCGGTCGAGACGCGGGCGCGGGGGTGGCGCACCCTGGCCGCCCTGCACGCCCGGTTGCAGGACGACCTTGAGCGGGCGTTGCAGCGCTCCTACGGGCTGTCGGTGGTGGAGTACACCGTGCTCGACGCGCTGGCCCGCCAGGACGGCTTCCACCTGCGGATGGCCCAACTCTCGTCGGTGGTGGTGCTCAGCCAGTCGGCGACGACCCGGCTGGTCGGCAGGCTGGAGGACCGGGGGCTGCTGCAGCGGTACCTGTGCCCCACCGATCGCCGCGGGGTCTACACCGAGCTCACCGAGCAGGGGCGCCGGCTCCTGGAGAGCGCCCGTCCGGGCCACGACCGGGCGTTGGAACAGGCGCTGGTCGACGCGGCGACACGCCCTGAGCTGGCCCCGCTGGTCGCGGCGTTGCACGCCCTCGACGCGACGACCTGATCCCTCGGCCCTGATCCCTCAGTGGTGCGCGTGCGTGCGGGACGCCTCGGCGAGCAGTCCCTCGCAGGACCGCACCACGATCCGCGCGGCCTCCGCCGACGCCCGCCCGGTCAGCGGGCTCTCCGCCCGCCGCCTCCAGCGGCGCAGCGCCTCGGAGGCGGCGTCGTGGACCTCGCGCGGACCCGCGGCACCGTCGAGCCCGAGCCGGGCCGCCGCCGATCCGCCCTCACCGCCGAGCAGCCGTTCGGCGTCGGCGAGTGCCTCGGGCGGGAACACGATCTTGCCGGCGCGCAGGTCGGCCAGCGCCCGTAGCTCGACGAACTCGTGCGCCCCGGCCAGGATCCGCTCCACCTCGGCACGCAGCGCGGCCGTCGCCGGGCGGGGCTCGCGGGTCAGCACAAGGTCGACGGCGAGCAGCGCGGAGCGGGCTTTGAGCAGGTCGCGGCGCTCGGAGAACTGGGTGTCGAGCACCGAGCGCAGCTCGTCGAGACCGGAGCGGCGCACCAGGTCGTCGGCCAGCGCGGTCGGGTCTTTCACGCCCTGCCGGATCAGCGTCGTCCCGAGCCGGACCCCGAAGAGGCCGAACCGCTCCAGCAGCGCGATCCGGGTGGCGGAGTCGGGCCGGTCGAGCTCGGTGCGCCCGAAGCGGTCGGCCGAGAGCAGCAGCGCCTCGACGTCGCCCCGCGGGAGCGCGGCCAGCTCGGTGAGCGCGACGTACTCGTCCTGCCGCATGGTGCGGGCGGTCTCGGCGAGCAGCCCGGCGACGGCGACGACGGTCTGGCACAGCCCGCGCAGCTTGTCGTCGCCGCGGTAGCGTCGCGCGATCCGGCGGGCCGACACGAGCGCGTCGAGCCGGCCGACGCCGATCTCGTCGGCGCGGGAGAGCACCGCGATGGTGTTCACCGGGGTCGCGCGGGCGACGCCGCGGTCGTGGAAGGCCTCCAGGAACCGCACGTCACCGGCGTGCAGGTGACGCATCAGGTAGACGACGGCGTCGGCGGGCGACGGTGTGTCCTCCGGCGTCAGGAACTCCCCGGCCCGGCCGGCCGCGTCGGCGGTCAGCGACCCGATGCCGGGGGTGTCGATGAGGTTGGTGCGCCGCAGGTGCTGCGACGGCCAGTCGACGTGCAGCCGGTCGACGTCCTCCACCCGGGCGCCCTGCAGGTCGATCTGCAGCGCGCCGTCGCGCCGGGCCAGGGTGAGGGGGCGGTCCGCGCCGGAGCGCAGGTGCATCCGTACGCCCGGGGCGGGCGCGTCGGCGTACCAGGTGACGATGCGGGTGCACTCGCCCGCGTCGGTGGGGGCGATCCGTTCGCCGACCAGGGCGTTGAGCAGTGTGGACTTGCCGGCCTTGACCTTGCCGGCGATCGCGACGCGCAGCGGCTCGTCGAACCGGTCCAGATGGTGGCGCAGCCACCCGGCGGCCTGCGGCGAGTCCCCGTAGGCGTCCAGGGTGCGGCGCAGCAGCGCGCGGGTCTGGTCGGTCAGCGCGCTCACGCGGACGCCTCCGCCCCGGCCGCCGCGGCCAGCGCGCGGGCCCGCTCGGCGAGGCCGGACACCCGCTTCAGCTCGGCCTCCAGGTCCGCGACGCGCTTCTGCCGCGACGCGTCGTCCTTCAGGGCGGTCTGGGCGGCCGAGACCGACTCCTTCAACGCGTCGGACAGCTCGTCGGCGACGGTGGTGAAGTGGTCGCGCAGGTCGCGCTGGATCCGGCGCAGGTTGTCCCGCGAGTCCTTGCCGACCTGGAAGGTGACCTCGTCGATGTGGCGGCGCACCGCGTTCTTCGACTCGGCCTGGCGACGCTGCTTCATGCGCTTCTTCTCGTCGCGCACGGTCTTGGCACCGAACAGCAGTCCCGCGCCGACCGAGACCGGATTGAGCAGAGCGAACCCGGCGACGGTCGAGGCCAGGCCGAGCATCAGCATGCCGCCGTAGCCACCGCGGGCGCCGACGAAGAGCTTCTGGCCGACGCCGAACTTCTCGTCCGCGGGCATGTCCAGCGGGTCCACCAGACCGGCCACCGACCCGCCGGCCACGCGGAGTTCGGGCAGCGTGACGTCGACGGCCTCCGCGAAGTGGTCGGCGACCTGCTCGGCGAGCCAGCGGGCCCGCTCGGTGGTCCACACGAAGTTCTGCGCGACGGCGTGGGCGACCTGCTTGTGGAACCACTCGGCGAACTGTTCCCAGATGTCGGCCGGGTCGGCGTCCTCGAGCAGCTGCTCGGCGTCGCGCGAGACGGCCCGCAGCCGGTCGCGCAGGTCGTAGTCGATGTCGGCGATGAGGTCGGCGACGCCGTCGTTCAGCGTGGTCTGCCAGCGTGCGGACCGCTGACGCAGCCCGTCGACGCGTGACCGGGCCGACTCCAGCTCACGGGCGAGCTGCCCGGCCTTCTCGGGGTCGTTCTGCGACATGAGCTCGGCACGCATCGTCGACTCCAGCGCCTGGCAGGTGACCAGTACGTCCTGGCTGGTCGAGCGGCGGTCCAGGTCGTCGGCGGCGGAGACGACCTTGCGCAGCAGGAAGCTGGTGAGCGCCTGGAAGCCGGACTCCGCGATGAGGTCGAGGTCCTGGGTACGGGCCGCGTGCAGCCGCAGTGCGGAGGAGACCGGCAGCAGCCGGGCGTCGATCCCGGCGGTCCGCAGGTGACCCTCGTCCAGCTCCACGATGCGGCGCCAGTGCGGGTAGAGGTCGGTCTTGGTGACGACGCAGGCGACATTGGGGCACAGCTTGCGCGCCGCCTGCAGGAACTCCAGCTCCGGAGCTGTGTACTCCTGGCTGGCGTCGGAGACCAGCAGCACGGCGTCCGCCGTGGGCAGGGCCGACATCGTGGCCGCACCGTGGGCCGACCCCAGGCCACCGACCCCGGGGGTGTCCACGAGTGCGAGCCCGCTCTGCAGGAGCTTGCGGGGCAGCGTCACCTCGGCGCGGGTCAGGCCGGCGCGGTTGCCCGGGTTGCCGCCCTCGGACACGTGGTCCGCGAGCTCGTCCAACCCGACGACCGTCCGCTCGGCCTTCTCGGCCACGGCCCCGTCGGTACCGGCGATCTCACGGACCAGCGTCACCGACGTCTCCTCGCCGAAGCGGACGAGGGTCGGCACGGCGGTGGCGATGTCGTCGTCGACGGGACAGACGGCGGCGTTCACCAGGGCGTTCACGAGCTGGCTCTTGCCCTGCTTGAACTCGCCCACCACGAGGACCCGGACCACCGGGTCCGACAACCTGGTCCTGGTCTGGCGCAGCCGGGGAGCGAGGTCGGGACGGTCGTAGGCCGTGACCGCCTTGAGGGCGAGGTCGACCAGCGCGACCGCCTCCGGTACCGCCACGTGCGTTGCGCCCCCCATCGCTCCGGAGCGGTGCGGTCACCGCTCGTCGCGTCGCTGTCATGGATACACCAACGTCATCGGCCCCGGTCACCCACGTGAGGGTGGCCGGGGCCGATGGGCCGTGCAGCCGATCCTACTGCTCGCGGACGGAGCAGGGACGATTTCTCGTCAGGGTGTCGAGGATCAGAGCAGCGAGGCGTTGACGTCGAGGTCGGCGTCGTTGAGCACGTTGACGTTGCCGCTGTCCTCGGTGACGGTCGAGGTCGAGCTGTCGACGTCGGTGTTGAACGAGTCCTCGAACGACGTGGTGGTCTCGTCGGTGGTGGTGGTCTCCGACGAGTTGTAGGAGTCGTTCACCGAGTCGTCACCGTCGGCGTCGCCGCCGCCGATGGCGACGGCGCCACCGTCGTCGGCGGTGATGTCGCCGTAGGAGTCGGCCGAGGAGCCGTCGCCGAAGGCGACCTGGTTGTCGTCGCCGTTGACCACGGCGTTGCCGTCGCCCACCGCGTTGCCGTCACCGGTGGTGATGGTCGAGTCGCGGATGTCGTCGCCGGCGGCCACCGCACCGTCGCCGGACGCGACGACGGAGTTGGTGTCGATGTCCTGGCGGAAGTCGCCGCCGCCGGTGTCGATGTTCTGGTTGATCGAGTTGTCGACGATGGTGTCGCGGTCGTCGACGTTGTAGGTGTAGTGGTTGTTGGTCACGTACTTGTCGATGTACTTGACCGGGTCCTCGCCGTGGTGCACGGGCGGCGGCGGCGGGGTGTGGTGGTGGCCGCCGCCGTGGCCGCCGCCGGTGTTGTAGTCGCGGTCGAAGGAGACCTCGTCGTTGTCCTGGGCCAGGACGATCGCGTCGCGGACGTCCTCGGCGGAGACGTCGGACAGGCCGCACTGGGCGAGCAGGCCCTGGGGGTCGTCCTTGAACTCGGCCAGGAGCTTCGGGTCCTTCAGCAGGTCCAGGATGAACTGGATCAGGGTCTTCTCGGCGGACATGGCGTTCTCCTCAGGGGGTGCCGTCGCGCTCGGGCGGGCGACGGAAGACGGTGGTGGCGGGGTGAGCGGGCCGGAGCCGGTGTCCGGCCCGCTCGGTCACTACGGGAGTCGGGTCAGGCGATGTCGAGGTCGACGTTCGCCTCGAGGCCGTTGCCGATGTTGGTGTTGCCGCTGTCGGTGGTGGTGTTCTCCACCGAGTCGTCGATGGTGGTGTTGAACGAGTCCTCGAAGCTGGTCTCGTTCGTCGTCGTGGTCGTGGTGGTCTCCTCGTTGAAGGAGTCGTTCACCGAGTTGTCGCCGTCGGCGTCGCCGCCGCCGATGGCGACGGCGCCGCCGTCGTCGGCGGTGATGTCGCCGTAGGAGTCGGCCGAGGAGCCGTCGCCGAAGGCGACCTGGTTGTCGTCGCCGTTGACCACGGCGTTGCCGTCGCCCACCGCGTTGCCGTTGCCGGTGGTGATGGTCGAGTCCTCGATGTCGCGGCCGGCGGCCACGGCGCCGTCGCCGGAGGCGGTCACCGAGTTGGTCTCGATCGTCTGGCGGAAGTCGCCGCCGTCGGTGTCGATGTTCTGGTTGATCGAGTTGTCGACGACGGTGTCGCGGTCGTTGACGTCGTACTCGTAGAAGTTGTCCTTGACGTGGACCTTCTCGTGCTCCGCGCCGTGCTTGTGGCCGCCCTCGTGGTGGCCCTCCGAGCCGGCCTTCCAGGCCCAGCCGGCATTGCCGTGGTCCCAGTCGAAGCCGGTGTCGTAGCTGCGGTCGAACGACACGGTGTCGTTGTCCTGGAGCAGGACGGCGGCGTCGCGGACGTCCTCGGCGGTCAGGTGTCCGAGACCGTGGTACTCGAGCGCGGCGTCGGGGTCCTTCAGGAACCAGTCGCGCAGCTCGATGTTCTCGTCCTTGTCCGGGCCGAGCCCGAGGATGATCTTGACGAACTCGACGAGAGAGAGATCGCGGCCGGCCATGGTTGCCTCCGGGGCAGTGAGGTGGGTACCGGTCGTGGTGTCGGCCGGTGATGACGAGAAAGCTAGGGGCGCCGCCGGGTCCGGCCATCGGGGATCGCTCCGGGTCCGTGGGGGGGCCGTTAGGGGATCGGTCCCCAACCTCGAACTGCTGCGCCGCACGGGCTAACACCGGGGCGGCCCCCGTCGATGGGTTTCGGAGAGGACCACGCCGGCGTGCCGGTTCGACGAGGGGGGAGCAGTGATGTCGTACCTGCTCGGGATCGACCTGGGGGCGACCTCGGTGACCGCGGCCGTGCTGCGCACGGGCGGTGCCGCGGAGCCCGTGCGGCTGGGGGGCCGCGACGGGAGCGACGTGCTCCCGGCGGTGCTCGTCGCGACGCCCGGGGGTGACCTGCTGTGCGGTGAGCCCGCCCGTCGCCGGGCCCCGGCCGAGCCGGACCGCGTCGCACGCGGCTTCCTCGACCGGGTCGGGGACCCGACCCCGCTGTCGCTGGGCGGCTACGCCTACGCGGCC
>NZ_WWFY01001258.1:0-770 GCF_009864975.1 Pseudonocardia sp. SID8383 | reverse complement strand
GGGGCGCGGGCGGACCCGGGACCGCTGGTGCTGGTCGCGCTGCCCGAGGCGGAGGCGACCGCGGTGGCCGCCGCGACGCTGGCCGGCGAGGTCACGGTCACCCTGCGCTGAGCCCCGCGCCGTCCCCGCGGTGCGGGCCGCCCTCGGTCTCCGAACGCGCTCCGGCCGGTCAGCCGCCGTGGTGCGGGGGACGGTTCTCGGTGAACCAGCGGTCGGGGTCCGCGGTGTCGCGCTCGTCGGCGGCGCCGTAGTCGGCCCGCTCGTCGGCGGTGGTCGAGGGGTCGTCGCCGAAGATCTCCTCGATCCGTCGGCGCATCCGGTCCGCGGGCTCGCTCATGGCCCCATGGTGCCGTGCGCGGGCGGCGCGGGTGGACACCGATCCCGCGTCACCGTGCCGTGCCGTACTCGCGCCGCCCCACGACGACGCGTCCGGGTGACACCATGGGGTCAGCCGTACGCATCCGCCCGGGCGACCGGGCGACGACAGGAGAGGTGGACCACTCATGGGGTTCCTGGACAAGGCACGCGAGGCGGCCGAGAACGCGATCGAGAAGGCGAAGCCGCACCTGGACAAGGCGATGGAGCAGGCCGGCCCGCACCTGGACAAGGCCAAGGAGAAGGCGGGCCCGCTCGTCGAGAAGGCCGCCGAGAAGGTCGACCAGGCCACCGGCGGCAAGTACTCCGAGCAGATCGGCGGGGTGAAGGGCAAGGTCGAGGGTGCACTCGGGCACACCGGCCCGGCCGCTCCGGGCGCCGGCACGCACGGCGAC
>NZ_WWFY01001257.1:0-872 GCF_009864975.1 Pseudonocardia sp. SID8383 | reverse complement strand
GACCAGCCGATCGCCGTCGAGGAGCAGGGAGCGGCCGCGGTGGTGGCGGGTGCCGACGACGCAGATGCCGGGTGGCCCGATCAGGACGTGGTCGAGGTCGGCGGCGCCGCCGTCGAGCGGGACCGAGTGCAGGACCTGCCACGCCGCGGGCCTGCCGAGCAGCCGGTCCCGGCGGGTCCGCCCGGTCAGCGCGGTCAGCAGGTGCGCGGTGCGCTGCTCGCCGTCGGCGCCGAGGCGCCAGTTGCGGTCGGGGAATCCCGCCCTCCGCTGCTGCGCGGCGACGTGCCCCACCCGCCGGCCGGGGTAGTGGCGCGCCAGGTCCAGCGCGCGGGAACGGTCGGTGGTGGGGGGCGTCGCGGGTGTCGTCGTCATGGCGCGGAGTGTGCACCCGACCACCGACAGGAAACGGCGCTCGCCGGTAACCTCGCGACGGGGTGGTGCAGCCATGAACGGTGTGGACCCGCGGTTCGAGTCACCGGTCGACCGGACGATCCGGGAGGCCGTCGAGCGGGGCGACTTCGACGACCTGCCCGGCAAGGGCAAGCCGTTGCCCGGGGCGGGACGGATCGGCCCGGTCGACGAGAACTGGTGGATCCGCGGCTACCTGGAGCGGGAGGGCGTCCCGGGCGACGCGATGCTGCCGCCGTCGCTCCAGCTGCGCAGGGAGCTGGACCGGATCGACGAGACCGTCACCCGCTTCGTCGACGAGCGCCGCGTGCGCGAGCACGTCGAGGAGGTCAACTCCCGGGTCGTCGACCACATGCGCCATCCGATGGGCCCGCGCGTGCCGATCCGCAGGCTCGACGCCGACGAGGTCGTCGCGCGCTGGCACGCGGCCCGGGAGCGGCGGCGGGCCGCCGCCCGGCCCGCCG
>NZ_WWFY01001256.1:0-990 GCF_009864975.1 Pseudonocardia sp. SID8383 | reverse complement strand
CTCGATCGCGGCCTGCAGCGTGGCGACGGCCGGGTCGTCGGGCGTCCCGGCGCCGTCGCCGGCGATGCCGGCTCCGGTGGCTGCGGCGGGCATCGCCGAGGACAGCACCGCGTGCGGGCCGTCCGACCGCAGCCCCACCACGATCGCGACGGTCAGGGCGAGCAGCGTGCCCACCACCAGCCCGCGCGCCGCACCGGGCGAGATCCGCACCCCGAAGGCGTTCACCGCGACGACGGCGAGCACCGCCACCACCGCGATCGTGACCGGCTGGGTGGGCAGCACGTAGGCGCCGAACACCAGCGCCGCGGCCGATCCGGCGGCGGCCCGCGAGGTCACCCGCGCGACCGCCCCGAGCCGTAGTGCGGGGGCGGGCAGGTCACCGCGGGCCAGCTCCGGACCGGCCGGGCGGGCGAGCGACAGGTGCGCGGTCGAGCCGACCACGCCGAGCGCGAGCAGCGCGGCGAGGAGCACCCCGAGCGGGAACCAGGTGCCCGCCGACGCGGCCGCCGGGCCGAGCGCGGCGTACAGCCCGGTACCGAACGTCGCCGAGAGGGCGACGACGACCGCGGTCACGGTCGGGATCCGGTACGGGGGGCGGGGCACCCGTTCACCTTCCCATCCACCCCTGTGCCGCGCGGCGCCGCGGGGGTGTCATTACCATCTCGGTCCGGTCTCGTCGTCCTGCCCGCCACCCGGCTCCCCACCCACCCGGCGGACGGGACGCGTGCACCGGCCACGCAGGGTGAGATCGGGCGATCTGGAGCCACTCGTCCGATACCCACCGTTCCCGTCCGACCCCGAGGAGTGCCACCCGTGCCGATCGACGTCCCGACTCTCCCGCAGACCGCCGCACACAGCGGTGCCGAGCCGGAGGCGGTCGTCGACGCCGTCGTGGTCGGTCTGCACGCCCCCGCGGCCGACGCCGCCGACGGCACCGGCCCGGCGCTGGCCGCGGGCGCCGCCGGCGTCGACACGGCGTTCTCCGGGGAG
>NZ_WWFY01001255.1:0-1359 GCF_009864975.1 Pseudonocardia sp. SID8383 | reverse complement strand
GAGGTGATGGAGTCCCCGCCGAGGGCGAGGAAGTCGTCGTCGGGGCCGACCCGGTCGCGGCCCAGGACCTCGGCGAACGCCGCGCACAGCACGCGCTCGACCTCGGTGGCGGGCTCGCGGTCCGACCCGCCCGCGGCGACGTCCGGGGCGGGCAGCGCGGCCTGGTCGAGCTTGCCGTTGGGGGTCAGCGGCATCTCCTCCAGCACGACGACCGCGGCGGGCACCATGGCCTCGGGCAGCACCCGGGCCAGCGCGGCGCACAGCCCGTCGCCGTCGGGAGCGGCGCCGGCGGCGGGCACGACGTAGCCGACCAGCGACGGGGACGGCCCGTCCCGGCGGACGACGACCGCCGCGCGGCCGACCCCGTCGGTCGCCGCGAGCACCGCCTCGACCTCACCCGGCTCGATGCGCTGCCCACGGATCTTCACCTGGCCGTCGGAGCGGCCGAGGTAGACCAGCTCGCCGTCGACGCGGCGCACGACGTCGCCGGTGCGGTAGAGCCGCTCCCCCGGCGCGCCGAGCGGGTCGGCGACGAAGCGGTCCGCGGTCAGCCCGGGGCGGGCGTGGTAGCCCCGCGCCAGCTGCACGCCGCCGAGGTACAGCTCGCCGGGGACCCCGTCGGGGACCGGGCGCAGGCAGGCGTCCAGGACGTGGGTGCGGGTGTTCGCGACCGGCACGCCGATCGGGACGACGGCGCCCGGGTCGGCGGCGACGGTGTGCGCGGTGACGTCGACGGCGGCCTCGGTGGGCCCGTAGAGGTTGTGCAGCGCCACCCCGGTCAGCGCGTGCCAGCGCCGGGCCGCGGCCGCGGACAGCGCCTCGCCGGAGCAGAACACCCGCCGCAGCGTGGCCGCCCACCGCGGGTCGGCGACGACCTGCTCGGCGGCGAGGAAGCCCTCCAGCATCGAGGGCACGAAGTGCAGCGTGGTGATCCGCTCGTCGCAGACCAGCCGCGCCAGGTACTCGGGGTCGCGGTGCCCGCCGGGGGCGGCGAGCACCACGGTCGCGCCGGTCGAGGGGGCCCAGAAGAACTCCCACACCGACACGTCGAACCCGGCGGGGGTCTTCTGCAGCACCCGGTCGTCGGCGGTGAGCGGGTACGCGTCCTGCATCCAGTCGAGCCGGTTGCCGATGGCGCGGTGGCTGACCACGACGCCCTTGGGCCGCCCGGTCGAGCCGGAGGTGTAGATCAGGTAGGCGGCGTCGTCGGGGTCCGGGTCGGGCAGCGCGGCGGGCACCGGGCCGTCGGCGAGCTCGGCGACGGCGAGGCGGCGCACCCCGGGCAGGTCGGGCAGCGGGTCGGTGCCCGCGGGCACCAGCACGGTGTCGACGCCCGCGTCGGCGGCGGTGAACGCGATC
>NZ_WWFY01001254.1:0-1407 GCF_009864975.1 Pseudonocardia sp. SID8383 | reverse complement strand
GCCGGGGTAGCGCGGGGTCACGCCGCGGAGTGCACCAGCAGGGGCACGAGCTGCTCGGCCGTGGTGAACGAGCCGTGCTGGCCGGGCAGCGTGGACAGGAACGGCTCCGCCTCGCTCCGGACCACCGCCGCCGTCCCGTGCAGCGCGGCGACGACGTCGCCGACCCGGTCGAGCACCCGGTCGGTGACCGGCCCGAACCAGCCCCGGGCCACCGCCTCCTCCCGGCTGACGACGGCGGCGTCGGCTCCGAGCACCGCCTGCCAGGCGGCCAGCGCGTCGGCCGCCGCCCCGGGCTCGGCGTAGACGTGCCGGGCGCGCGGGTCCCCGCCGAGCAGCGCCACGCCGTCGGACAGCGCCGGGGTGGTGTCGGCGTCGACGGTCCGGTCGACGGTGACCATGCCGTGGTCGCCGGTGACCGCCAGCAGGGTCCCCGCGGGCAGTGCCTCCAGCAGCATCGCGAGCAGCGCGTCGACCTGGCGCAGCTGCCAGCGCCACGCCGGGCTCCCGGGGCCGTACAGGTGGCCGACCTTGTCCAGGTCGGCGTGGTAGCCGTAGACCAGCCGCGGACCGGGGCCCTCCACCCCGGCGAGGATCTCCACGGCCAGGTCGCCCAGCGCGGCCACCCCGCGGTACTCGCCACCGCGCAGCCCCGACCGGGTCAGCCCGGACGTCCGGAACTCCAGCGGCGACACCGACCGGACCGCGACGCCCGCCGCCGCGGCCCGCTCCAGCACGGTCGGCTCCGGCTGCACCCGCTCCGGGACGAGCCGCTCCCTCAGATCCCGGCGGCCCGAGGACCAGCCCAGCGCGTCGAGCAGCTCGCCGTCGACGCGGAACCGCAGCCCGAGCGTGCCGTGCGCGCCCGGCGGCAGCCCGGTGCCGAGCGAGGTCAGGCTGATCGGGGTGGTCGAGGGGAACCCGACGGTGAGCGGTCCGGCGTCGGCGAGCCCGGCCAGCACCGGCGCGTCGGCGGCGTGCGCGTGCAGCAACTCGTGGCCCAGCCCGTCGACGAGCAGCAGCACCGCCGCCCCTGCCCGCGGGAGCCCGAACGCGGGCGGCCGGTCGTCGAGCGGGGCGCCGATCGCGTGCAGCAGGGCGGGTAGGACGTCGGCCAGCGTCGCCGAGCCGTAGCGGGGGAGGACCTCGGGCATGCCCCGGAGTCTGCCCGGCGGGACCCGTGCGGACCACGCCGATCGGGCAGGTGCGGGTGTCGACCCGCGGCGGCCGGGGATGGAAGGCTCCCGGAGGTGACCGCCGCCCGGACCGACCCCGACCGTCCCTCCGCCACGACCCCCTCGGGCCCGGCGGACCGGCGGCTCCCGGACGGCTTCCGGGTGGTGCTCGACCGTCGCACCCGGCGGCTCGACGGCGGCGCGGCGCTGCTCGGCGGCGCCCCGCCCCGGCTGG
>NZ_WWFY01001253.1:0-1678 GCF_009864975.1 Pseudonocardia sp. SID8383 | reverse complement strand
CAGGCCAGCGTCTCGAACAGGCCCGCGGCCCGGTCGGCGGGCCGGGCGACGGGCGGCCGGACCGGCCGGGGCGGGCCGTCCAGCGCGGCCAGGACCGGGGCGGCCTTGGTCAGGACCTCGCCGAACTCCTCCGCCGGGTCGGAGTCGACGGTGATGCCCCCACCGACGCCGAGCCGGCCGCTTCGGCTGCCGTCGGGCCCGGCGGGGCCGAGGTCGAGGGTGCGGATCGCGACGTTCAGCTCCAGTCCGGCCAGCGGGCTCACCCCGCCGACGGCGCCGGTGAACAGCCCACGGTCGCCGTCCTCGCAGTCGGCGATCACCTCGCAGGCCCGGATCTTCGGCGCGCCGGTGACCGAGCCCGGCGGGAACGTGGCGATGAGCAGGTCGGCGTCGGTGACGTCGTCGCGCAGCGTCGCGTGCACCCGCGACACCAGGTGCCACACCCCCGGATGCGGTTCGACGGCGAGCAGCCGCCCCGGCCGCACCCCGCCGGGCCGTGCGACCCGGGCCAGGTCGTTGCGCATCAGGTCGACGATCATCACGTTCTCGGCCGCGTCCTTCACCGAGGCGCCGAGTCGCGCGCGTTCGGCCTCGTCGGCGTCGCCACCGGTGCGCGGCCGGGTGCCCTTGATCGGCGCGGTGGTGACCCGGTCCCCGGCACGGTGCAGGAACAGCTCCGGGCTCGCGCCCACCGCGGCCCGCTCCGGCGTCACGACGAGCGCGGCGCGGGCCGGTGCGACCGGCTCGACCAGCCGGGCCCACGCCTCGTGCGGGTCGCCGTCGAGCCGCACCTCCAGCCGGGTCGCGATGTTGGCCTGGAAGATCTCGCCGCGACGGATCTCGGTGACGCACCGCTCGACCGCGGCCAGGTGCGCGTCGCGGTCGGGCCACCGGGTGACCGCGATCCGGGCCGTCCGGTCCGGCGCCGGGCGGGCGAGGTCGGCGCACAGCTGCGTGTACCGGCGCTCGGCCGAGCCGGTGTCGGGGTGCACCGCACCGGGGTGGTCCGGCAGGCCCGGTAGCGGGGCTCCGCCGGCGACCAGCGCCTCGAACCACCAGCGCTCGCCGTCGTGCCGCAGCACGTCGCGGTACCAGGACAGCACCGCCGTCGGCCGCACACCGGGCGGGGCATGGTCCAGGAGCCCGAACCAGCCGCCTCCGACGGCCCCGGCGGTCCCGGCGCCCGGACTGGCCGCCGGGCCCGCGGACCGTGGCGGCGCGTCCAGCACGGCGAACGGGTCGGCCCCGTCCGGTGCGGTGAGCACCGGCTCGGTGGCGACCAGTGCCCCCCACGACCAGCTCCCGCCGAAGGCGACCAGCCGCGGCCGGTGGGCGAGCCGGCGCACCGCCGCCGCCACCCCGGACGGTGCGACACCGTCCGGGACCGGGACACGGTGCAGCCCGGTCCGGGCCGGGGCGGTCGAGGTCACCGGGAGAGCATGCTGATCCGGCCCCGCGCGGGGAAGGCGCCGTGACCGGGCGCACGCCTCACCCCCAGCTCCCCGGGCGCCGGGCGACGGCGTGGATCCGCTCCACCTCCCGCGGGCCGAGCACCGGGGTCAGCCCGCGCAGGGCGTACACCAGCGCGCCCTCGGTGGCGACCACGACGTCGTCGGGCCAGCGGCGCACCCGGAGCGGGGCCCCGACCAGCGCGATCACCGGGCGGACCGGCGTCGAC
>NZ_WWFY01001252.1:0-1955 GCF_009864975.1 Pseudonocardia sp. SID8383 | reverse complement strand
GTCATCGCGCCGGACTCGAACCCCACCCGGGCGGTGAGCGACCGGGCCGCCAGTGCCGCGTCCAGCGCGGCGCGCAGGCCGTGCCCGCGGGGCAGGCAGATCAGCGCCCGGGCCGCGAGCTCGTCCAGGGTCACCGCGGCCCGACCGGCGAACGGGTCGTCCGCCGCCACCGCCGCGACCAGTGGGGACTCGACCAGCACCCGTCCGTCGAGGTCGTCGGGCGGGGCGTGCGGAAACCCCAGCACGGCGACGTCGAGCCTCCTGGACGGGTTCGCCGCCCGCGCGACCCGCGGGCGGTCGCACCCGGCGTTCCGGTTCGGACCGCCCCGCGGTGTCCCGGCCTCGTAGTCTCCGCCCATGACGCGTGCCGCGCCCGGACCGGAACCGCGCCTGCGGGCGTGGGAAGCACGGACCGATGTCGGTCTGACGGTGCTCTCCGCCGGGTTCCTGCTGCTCTACGCCTGCGAGGTGCTGCTGACCCGCACCGGGTCGCCGGCGTGGCGGACCCTGGAGACCCTCCTGTGGGTGCTCTGGGCGGTGTTCGTCGCCGACGTCGCGGTCCGGCTGTCGCTGGCCCGCGACCGGTGGCGGTTCCTGCTCGACAACCCGCTCGACGTCCTGGTCCTGCTCGCCCCGTTCCTGCGGTTCCTGCGCCTGGTCCGGCTCGTCGGCGCGGTGTCGGTGCTGACCCGGACGCTGCGGGACGACCTGCGCGGCCGGGTGAGCGCCTACCTCGTCGTCACCGTGTCGCTGCTGGGGTTCGTCGCGGCGCTCGGCGTCTACCAGGCCGAACGCGACGTGCCCGACGCAACGATCACGACCTTCGCCGACGCCCTGTGGTGGGTCCTGACCACGATCACGACCGTCGGCTACGGCGACCGCTACCCGGTGACGACCGAGGGCAGGCTCGTCGCGGCCGGCCTGATGATCGCCGGGATCGCCGTGCTGGGCACCGTGACCGCGACCATCGCCAGCTGGTTCACCGAGCAGATCGAGCGGTCCCGTACGGAGGCCGCCCGCCACGACGAGCCCGACCCCGCCGGGCCGGGCGCCCCCGACCCGGCCACCTGGGCCGAACTCCTCGCCGAGCTCCGTCGGCTGCGCTCCCGCCTCGACGAGCTGGAGGCGGCCCCCGGCCAGCCGCCCGGCTGACGCCGCGTCAGACCGGCGGGGACAACCCGGCGTCGTGCACCAGCAGCGCCACCTGGACCCGGTTGTTCAGGTCCAGCTTGGTCAGGATCGCCGAGACATGGGTCTTCACCGTCGCCACACTGATGTGGTGACGGGCGGCGATCTCGGCGTTGGACCGGCCCGCGCCGAGATCGAGGGCGATGGTGCGCTCCCGCTCGGCGAGGCACTCCAGCCGTCGCCGGGCCGCGGCCCGGGTGCTGTCCCGGTCGGTCTCGGCGACCCGGTCGATGAGCCGGCGGGTCACCTCCGGCGAGAGCACCGGACGGCCCGCGGCGGCGTGCCGGACGGCGAGCACGAGTTCGTCGGGCGGGGTGTCCTTCAGCAGGAACCCGGCGGCGCCGGCCCGCAGCGCGCGCAGCACGTGGGCGTCGGCGTCGAAGGTGGTGAGCACGACGACCTGCGGCGCGCCGGGGCGGCGGCGCAGCGTCTCGGTGGCGGTGAGCCCGTCGGTGCCCGGCATCCGGATGTCCATCAGCACGACGTCGGGCCGGTGCCGCTCGGCCAGCGCGACCCCCTCGGCACCGTCCCCGGCCTCGGCGACCACGGTCAGGCCGTCGGCGCCGCGCAGCATCATCGACAGTCCGAAGCGGACGACCGGGTCGTCGTCGACGATGAGCACCGCGACGGGGTCGGAGGCGGTCACGACGGCCACGGTAGCCGCATCCCGGTCCGCCACCCCCCGTCCGGGGTCGGGCCGTGGTCCAGCCGGCCCCCGACGAGCGTCGCCCGCTCGGCCAGCCCCCGCAGCCCCTGCCCGGCCGCCG
>NZ_WWFY01001251.1:0-2211 GCF_009864975.1 Pseudonocardia sp. SID8383 | reverse complement strand
GGCGGGGACGCCGGGCGGGGCCACGGCGGGGTGCGCGGGCCGGACGGGCGCGCGCGGAGCGGGACGGGTGCCGCCCGGGGACGACGACTCGGGACGACGGCTCAGGGTCGACAGAGTGCCGAGGCCACGCGCGCGAGGTCGACATGCCCCCGCGTGGTCAGCAGCACCGATCCGGTCACGGTCGCCACGGTAGCCGCCCCCTGGGCACCGCCCAAGTCTCCGGCGACCCGGATCACCCGCATCCTGCCTGGTGGGAGCCATGATCGCGGCCGTCCGGACAGGTGTCCCGAGGCGTGGAAGTTCCACTGTGGAAGGTGATACGACCGGGGCCGTCGCGCGGCGGCGCGACGGCCCCGGTCCGGCGGGGTCAGGACCCGGCGGGCGCGCCGAGGTCCCGGACCGCGGATGCGACGTCCACCGGGTTGCGGAGCACGCCGTAGCCGGCGTACCGGTCGGCGACCCCCTGCAGCTCGGCGACGAGCTGCGGGGACAGCGGCGTGACGTCGCGCAGCGCGCGCTGCGCCATCAGGTCGGCGACCGCCGCCGGGCGCCCGGTCAGCTTCGCGTAGATCGCGGCGTTCTCCCGCTGGTTCTCCCGGGCCCACTGCAGGGCACAGCCGTAGCGCTGGGTGAAGTCGGTCAGCGCGGCGCGGGTGCCCGCGTCGTCGAGGGCGGCGGTGTTGGCGTCGAGGAAGGTCAGCCCGGTGCCGAGGCCCTTCGCGTCGCGCAGGACCCGCGCGCCGGACTCCTGCTGCGCGACGGCGGTGTAGGGGTCCCAGGTGGACCAGGCGTCGATCGCGCCGGAGTTCATCGCGGCCGCCGCGTCGACCGGCTGCAGGAACGAGATGGTGACCTCGTCCGGCCGCACCCCGGCCTCCTTCAGCGCCCGCAGCAGCAGGTAGTGCCCGATGCTGCCCTGCGTGGTCGGGGAGACCGTCCTCCCGCGCAGGTCGGCGACCGACCGGATCGGCGAGTCCTTCGGCACGAGCAGCGCCAGCCCGCCGTGGCTGGGGGAGCGGGTCGCCTCGACGATCTTGATGCGGTCGGTGGAGGCCAGCGCGGTCAGGGTGGGGGCGTCGCCGGCGATGCCGACGTCGATCGCCTCGCCGCGCAGCGCCTCCAGCAGCGGGGCGGCCGCGGGGAACTGCGCCCACTCCACCCGGTAGGGCGCGCCGTCGAGCGCGCCGGAGGCCTCGACCAGGGCCTGCTGGATACCGGCCTGGTCGCCGACCCGCAGGGTGACCTGCGACAGGTCGACCGGGCCGTCGTCGGCGGCGCCGGAGCAGCCGGTCAGCAGCAGCGCCAGCGCGGCGAGCAGGGCGGGCACGGCGAGCAGCGGTCGGCGGGTCACGGGGTGGTCTCCGGGTCGGTGAGCGGGGTGAGCGAGGGGAGGTTCACGACGGTCCCCTCCTGTGTGCTGCGGGAGATCACGACGACGGCCGGGACCTCGGGGTCGGGGTTCTCCTCGCGGTGCGGCACCCACGGCGGGACGAAGACGTAGTTGCCGGGCTCGGTCTGCAGGACCACCTCGCCGGTGCCGTCGTGGAAGACGAACCGCGGGCGGCCGGAGACGACGTAGATCGAGGTCTCCGCCTCGCCGTGGTGGTGGTCGCCGGAGTTCGTGGCGGGGGCGACGTGCGTCTCGCCGGTCCAGAGCTTCGACGAGCCGACGGTGCGGCCGCTCACGGCCTCGCGGCGGGACATCCCGCTGGTCTGGGCGGTGTCGGCGGACAGGTCGGCGCCCCGGACGAGGTGGACCCGCGCGTGGTCGGGCGGGGTGGGGGCGAGGTCGGGGTGGAACGGGTCGGTCTGGTGCGGGTGCGTGGTCACCGGGTATCGCCCTCCAGGGCGGTCAGGGTGCGGGCGGTCAGGAAGTTGGCGACGGTGCGTTCGAGGTCGGCCCACAGTGGTGCGGCGGGGCCGGAGCGGAGGGTGGCGATCGAGCCCTCGGTGGCCAGGACGACGTCGGCGACGGTGATGTCCCCGGCCGGGCGGGCCAGCCGGTAGCCGCCTTCGCAGCCGCGACGGCTGGTCACCAGACCGGCCCGCCGCAGCGCCAGCATCACGTTGACCAGCGAGTTCAGCGGCACCCCGCGGGCGCGCGCCATCGCGTCGCAGGTGACGGTCGCCCCGTCGGCGGCGACGAGCTCGGCGAGCGCGCGCAGCGCGTGGTCCAGGCGCGCCGAGACGTTCAGCGGCGCGGCGCGCCGC
>NZ_WWFY01001250.1:0-2233 GCF_009864975.1 Pseudonocardia sp. SID8383 | reverse complement strand
CGGGCCCGGCGGCGGGCGGCGGACGGGTCGGCCAGCGCCCGGTCGACGGCGTCGGCGATCCCGGGGACGTCGCCGGGGGCGAACCCGAGGCCGGTCTCGCCGTCGCGGACCAGCTCGCCGAGCCCGCCCGCGGTCGAGGCGACGAGAGTCGCTCCCACCGCGGCGGCCTCCAGCGCGACGATTCCGAACGGCTCGTAGCGGCTCGGCAGGACGACCGCGTCCGCGCCGCGCAGCAGGGCGGTCAGCTCGCCGTCGGGCAGGTGGCCGAGGAAGGTCACCGAGCGCGTCACCCGGTGCTGCGCCGCGCGCTCGGCCAGCATCTCCTGCTGCGTCCCGCTCCCGGCGACGAGCAGCCGGGTCCCGCGGTGCCGCCGCCGGATCCGGGGCAGTGCCGCGATCAGGTCCTGGACGCCCTTCTCGTACTCCAGACGTCCGAAGTAGACGATCCTCGGCCCGTCGCCGGCGTGCGCGGGAGCGGCGGCGCGGGACCGCCAGCGACGCGGGTCGATGCCGTTGTGCACCACATGGACGGCGGCCGGGTCGAGGTCGTGCAGTGCCGACACCTCGGTGCGCATCGCGCCGGAGCAGGTGATGACCTCGTCCGCGCGCTGCGCGAGCCACCACTCGGTGGAGTGCACCTGCCGGTTCAGCGGCCCCGGCAGCCAGCCGGAGTGCCGGCCCGCCTCGGTGGCGTGCACGGTCGCGACCAGCGGGACCCCGAGGACGTCGGCGAGCGCGATCGACGGGTGCGCGACGAGCCAGTCGTGGGCGTGCACGACGTCCGGCCGCCAGCTCGGCAGCAACGCGGTCAGTGCGTGGCGCAGCATCGCGTGCCCCATCGCGAGCGTCCACGCGACCAGGTCGGTGCCGAACTCCAGCTCCGGCGGGTCCTCGGCCACCCGCAGCACCCGCACCCCGTCGACGGTCTCGGTGCGGGTCGGGTGGGTCTCGGCGTCGGTGCCGGTGGGGGCCCGGGACAGCACGACGACCTCGTGCCCGGCCGCGACGAGCTCGCGGGACAGCGCGTGCACGTGCCGGCCCAGCCCGCCGACGACGACCGGCGGGAACTCCCAGCTGACCATCAGCACCCGCATCGCTAGATCCTGACAAACACCGGACCGGCGGTAACCCCCGGGGCGCCGTCCGCGCACCGGGTGAGCGAGTTCGTGGTCAGACCCGTCCCAGGTCCCGGGCGTCCACGTGCCCGAAGGTCGGCAGCGGCGTGTCCGCCCACGCCGCGACCCGGCGCTGTGCGGCCCGCCGTCGCCCGGCGCGCAGCAGCCCGGACAGCTCCGCCACCCGTCCGGCGTGCAGGTCGGCGCGGGAGCGGGCGTACCCGGCTGCGGAGTCCTTGCTGACCATGAACGCCCAGTCGCTGGACAGGGCGTGCAGCGCCTGGTCGGCGAGCAGGTCGGCCAGCGGGTCCCGGAGGGGGCCGGGCAGCGGGGCGGCGAGCAGGTCGGACTGGACCGCGGCGTTCCGCGCGACCAGGTCGGCGACCTGCGGCCCGGCCCAGACCCGCCAGTCCTTGCCCGAGCCCCAGGACGACTCCCGCAGGTCGACCGGGTCGCCGACCAGACCGTCGTCGACGGCGTCGCCGAGGGTGCGCACGGCGACCCCGGCCTCGGGCAACCTGCGGAGCACGGCGGCCAGCCAGGCAGGTCCCTCGTGCCACCAGTGCCCGAACAGCTCGGTGTCGAACGCGGCGACGGTCAGCGCCGGGCGGCCGTGCTCGGCGCGCAGCGCGGTCAGCCGTGCGACGACGGTGTCGACGAAGTCGTCGGCGTCGCGGGAGACGGCGCGGGCGGCGAGCGCGGGGGTGTAGGGCTTCTTCCGCTCGGTCGGTACCCGCCGTCCGGTGACCCGCGCCGGTTTGAGGCCGGACTCGTGGTCCCAGGTGTGGAAGTCGCGGTACTCGGCCGAACCGGGGTAGCCCTTGCGGGGCGACCACACCCGGTAGGTGATCTCCAGGTCGCGGCCGACGCACACGACGTCGGAGGTCCCGACCGGCCTGGCGAACGCGGTGTCGCCGCGCAGCGCGGGGCCGTCGACGAGGAAGCGGCGCACCCCGGCGGCGGCGTAGCCGTCCTCCATCCCGGGTGCGAAGCCGCACTCGGGCGCCCAGATCCCGGCCGGCCGGGCGCCCAGGCGCAGGGCGTGGTCGTCGAGCCCGGCGCGCAGCGAGAACGCCCGCACCCGCGGGTCGAGCAGCGGCTGGAACGGGTGCGCCGCC
>NZ_WWFY01001249.1:0-3882 GCF_009864975.1 Pseudonocardia sp. SID8383 | reverse complement strand
GCCGCGGAGCAGGTACTCGACCGCTCCGGAGCCGATGGCGGTGATGCGCAGCACGAGCCCATCGTACCGGACCCGACCAGCGGGACCATCGACACCGACCGGCCGGACCGCTCCGCGCCGGACTCCCCGGACACCGGGCCGGGCCCCTGACCCGGACCCGACGGGGCGCCCGGCGGCGGGCCCGTCATCGGGCGGGGCGTCGGGCTCGGCCGGAAGCCGGGCGGTCGGTCGACCGGCCGCTTCGGTGCCGCGGGGGCGGGGTGCGAGTTCTTGCCGTGCTCCACCGTCGTCACGGGCGTCCTTCGGGGGTCACTCGGGTGGGGATCCGGATCGGGGGTGCTCCCGACCGTAGTCGGTCACTCTCCGTGTGTCACCGGTGCCGGGGGCGTGGTCGGCGACGTACAGCAGGTCACGAACCGGTCGTCCCTCCAGCCGGGCCCGGTCCTCGAACTTGGTGACCGGACGCCACGACGGACGGTCCTGCCAGCCGTCCGGACGGAGCGGGAAGTGGTCGTCCGGGCGCAGCGACGGCTCCGCGGAGACCACCCGGCGCATCTGCTCGGCGTAGTGCGGCCAGTCGGTGGCCAGGTGGAGCAGCCCGCCCGGGCGCAGCCGTGACGCCGCCAGAGCGGCGAACTCCGGCTGGATCAACCGGCGCTTGTGGTGGCGCCGCTTGGGCCACGGGTCGGGGAAGAAGATGCGCAGCCCGTCCAGCGACGCGGGCGGGACGACCCGGCTCAGGAGCTCGACGGCGTCGCCGCGCAGCAGCCGCTGGTTGGTCAGGCCGCCCTGCTCGATCCGCATGAGCAGCTGGGCCAGGCCGGGCTCGAAGACCTCGACGGCCACGTGGTCGATCCCCGGCTCGGCCGTCGCGAGCGACGCCGTCGTCTCGCCCATGCCGGACCCGATCTCCAGCACGAGCGGCGCGGTCCGGCCGAACATCGCCGCCGGGTCCCAGACCCCTGCCGCCACGACGTCGTCGACCTCGGAACCCCACGTCGACCACAGCCGGTCCCAGGCGGACTGCTGGCCCTCGGAGAGCCGGACACGCTGGTGGACGTAGGAGCGGATCCGGGTGTCGTGCGGGTGCGGGGTCTCCGGGGCGGTGGCCCGGTCAGGCACCGGTGTTCCGGCCCGCGGGCAGCCGCACGTGGGCGGTCGCGCCGGGCAGCCGGCCGCGGACGTAGCCGGCGGCGGTGACGCCGAAGCAGGCGACGATCGCGGCGGCGGACGCGGCGTTGCGCTCCTTCGCCTCGCGGATCACGCCCGCGGGCAGCACCTTCATCGTGTAGCTGCTCTCGGTGGACAGCGAGTCCCCGGTCCCGACGACCTTGGACACGGCGGCCTTGGAGATGCCCTCGGCCCAGCCGCGGCGCAGCAGGTAGCGCCAGGAGACGCGGTCGTCGGACACCCGGTGGTCGACGGCGGCGCGCGGCTCGAACAGGATGCGCGGGTTCCGGCCGTCGGCGACGTAGGCCTGCCGGGCCCGGATGCAGAGCTCGGTCTCCTCGCAGCCCAGCGGGTTCTTGCCGATCCGGCCCATGTCCTCGGCGAACCCGCCGACGCGGGTGAACACCTCGGCGCGCAGGGACATGTTGCAGCCCATGAGGTTGCGCATCTCGGCACGCTCGGTGGGCTGGCCGGTGTAGGTGCAGCCGACGACCCAGTCGAGCTCACCGGTGGCGTTCGGGTCCCCGGGAGCGGCACCGGGCAGCGTCCGCGGACGCCCGTCGGGCCACTTCGGGTGCGCGACCCCGCCGACGCCGATGACGTCCGGGTCCTCGTACGGGGCGAGGAGCGCGTGCAGCCAGCCGGGGCGGGCCGCGGCGTCGTCGTCGAGGAAGACGACGACCTCACCGGAGGCCAGCTCGACCGCGGTGTTGCGGGCGCCGGACAGGCCCTGCTTCTTGTCGTTCGCGACGACGACCACCCCGAGCGGCCCGAACTCGCGTTCGGCCCGCTCGCGCAGGCGTTCGTTATGGTCGACGACGACGATCGTCTCCAGCGGGGTCACGTCCTGGTCGAGGACCGAGTCGACGGCGGCCTTGATGTCGAACCAGCGCTTCTCGGTGTAGACGCAGACGACCACGGTGGCGGTCGGCAGGGCGCTCACGTGCAATCGCTCCTCATGGGGCTGCGGACCGGCGGGGGCGGCCGGTGGGAGCAGCGTCAGCGGGCGTAGCCGGACGCCTTGCGGCGCTGCTCCATGCGACGGTGCTCGGCCATCAGGGTACGCAGCACGCGCGTGCCGTCGGCGAAGGTCCGCAGGTTGGTCTCGCCGAACATGCGCTCGCGCTCGACCGACGGCACCTCGGTGATCGTCAGGTCGGCGGCCGCGACGCGGCAGTTGAGCACGGTCTCGATCTCGAAACCGTCGCCCCAGAGCATCGAGCCGTCCTCGGGCTGCGGCGCGGCCGGGTCCGGGAGCTCGAGCTGCGGGAGCAGGTCGGCCCAGAAGGCGTTGTAGCCGTAGCAGAGGTCGGAGTACCGCGTGCCGAACAGCCGGTTCGCGACGGTGTTCAGGCCGGCGTTGCCGGACTTGCGCAGCAGCGTGATGTCGTCCGAGCCGCCGCCCTTGCAGAACCGGCTGCCCTTGGCGAAGTCGGCGCCCTTGACCAGCGCGTTCACGAAGGCCGGGATCTCGTTCGGGTCGGCCGAGCCGTCGGCGTCGAACATGACGATGACGTCACCGGTCGCGGCGGTGAAGCCGCAGGCCATCGCGTTGCCCTTGCCCTTGCGGGTCTGGGTGATGACGCGCGCCCAGGGCAGCGTGCGCCGCGCGACGGCGACCGTGTTGTCGGTCGAGTTGCCGTCGACCACGATGACCTCGTGCACGGCCGGGCGCACCGCGGCGATGGCCGGCAGCACGATCTCGAGGTTCCGGGCCTCGTTGCGGGTCGGCACGATGACCGAGACCGCCGGGTTCGCGCTACGGCGCGGAGCCGGGCGGGGCCGCGGGCGACGGAAGCCCTCGGGTCCCTCCGGCTGCGGCGCCAGCGGAGCGCGCCCGCCGGGTCGGGCAGGGCTCGCCGGGAACGGCGACTGTCCGGCACCGGCACCGTTCTGACGCCCGGGGCGCGCAGGAGCGCTGGCCTCGGGCGTGACGGTCGGGCGGGCGGGCGTAACGGCGCTCACACTTCCTCCATACAGGTCCGCTTACTCGTCCAACGACGCGATCACGGTCCGGTTGCGGTTCTGGTGTCGGGCGTCTTCGGTATTGCCCGATCAGTGGACGTCCCTGGAGCCCGTGGGGTTGCCCCGGTCGGTTGATTCGTCCGTGTCCACGCTGCGGTTCAGCCTTGCCCATGAGAAAGGACGACGATCACCCGGGTCCGCTGCGCAGTCCTACGGATCCACCCGGGAGCGGTCCCTCCGAGACTGTCCGGCATGGACCGGGAACCGCTGTCGGGCAGCATCGGACCGCCGCTGCGCACCGCGCTCGACCAGGCCCGCGCCGATCTTCTGGCGACGTTGTCGGTGCAGGTCGACGGCCTGACGGCGGACGCGGCCCGGCGCGCGGGGCGGGCCGGCGACGTCCGGTGGTGGACGGCCGCGCTCGACGGCCCCGCCCGCACCCTCGACGACACCTGGGCGCGCCGCAGCGGACCGGTCCTGCGCCGCCGTGCGGCCGCAGCCGCACTGCGGCATCACGGCGCGCGCGTGACGCATGTCACTCACGTTCCGTCACCGTCGTGTTGCGGGGCTCTCGTCGCCGCGGCGGGCCGGGTGCTCGCCGTCGCACCGGGCCGGGAACGCGGGGCGTGGTCGGTGTCGGTCCTGTCCGGATCGGCGGTGTGGGTGGCGTCGGTCCTCGCGGCCGGCGCCCGGGTGCTCCCGGCCGGGGGTCCCGGGGTGCTGCCCGCTCTCGCGGGGCTCGTCCTG
>NZ_WWFY01000127.1:0-910 GCF_009864975.1 Pseudonocardia sp. SID8383 | reverse complement strand
GCCGATGAGCGCGTCGAGGGCCGCGAGGTCGTCGGGGTCGGCCACCAGCTCGTGCCGCATGGACTCGACCAGCGGCTCGGCCAGCCCGCGGCCGACCGGGGTGAGCGCGGCGACGGCGCGGGCGGTGAGCCGCGGCGCGGACAGCGGGACGGGCACCGGGAACGGCCGCAGCAGCCCTGCCTCGGCGGCGAACTCGCTCATCAGGGACCGGTAGGTGTGCACGTCGGGACCGCCGACGTCGAACGCCCGGTCCACCCCGGCGGGCAGGTCGAGGCAGCCGACGAGGTCGTACAGCACGTCGTCGACGGCGATCGGTTGGATCCGGTTCCAGGCGCGGTCGGGCAGCGGCAGGACCAGCGGACCGCCCATCGCGGTCTCGGTGAGGTGCCGGATCATCTCGAAGCTGGCCGAGCCGGTGCCGACGACGATCCCGGCCCGCAGCACCGCGGCCGGGACGGGCCCGGCGAGCAGGATGTCCCCGACCTCGCGGCGCGAGGACAGGTGCTGCGACACCCGCCGGGTGCCGGCCTCGGGCTGCAGTCCGCCCAGGTAGACGATGCGGTGTACACCGGCCGCGGCGGCGCCGTCGGCCAGCGCATGCGCGGCGGTGCGGTCGCGGTCGGCGTAGCCGGGGCCGTCCATGGCGTGCACCAGGTGGACGACGGCGTCGACACCCTCGCAGGCCCGGCGCACGTCGGCCGGGTCCCGGGCGTCGCCACGGACCGCGTCGACCCGCTCGCCCCACGGGTGCGCGGCCAGCTTGCCCGGGGTGCGGGCGAGGACCCGGACGTCGTGGCCGGCGTCGAGCAGGCGCGGGACGAGCCGGGAGCCGACGTAGCCGGTGGCGCCGAGGACGAGCACGTGCATGGGTCGATCCTCGCGGTCCCCGGCGCGGGGCGCGCGCCGGGGT
>NZ_WWFY01001248.1:0-2430 GCF_009864975.1 Pseudonocardia sp. SID8383 | reverse complement strand
CGGCGACGTCGTAGCTGCGGGCGGCGACCTCCAGCACCGGCGCGGGCCGGTCGTCGTCGCCCAGCAGCACGGCGGGGCGGGCCGCGTCGAGGGTCGCGGAGGTGGCGAGCAGCCGCAGGTCGGGCCGCAGCCCGTCGCGGGCGTCGAGCAGCAGGGTGAGCAGCAGGTCGGCGTCGAGGTGACGCTCGTGCACCTCGTCGAGGACGACGGTGGACACCCCGGCCAGCTCCGGGTCCCCGGCGAGGCGGCGCAGCAGCAGGCCGGAGGTGACGACCTCGACCCGGGTGTCCGGCCCGGTGCGGGCGTCGCCGCGGACGCGGTAGCCGACCGGCCCACCGACCTCGGTCCCCAGCAGCGACGACATCCGGGCCGCGGCGGCGCGGGCGGCGACCCGGCGCGGCTCGGCGACCAGCACCGTGCCCCCGGGTGCCGGGCCGGAGCCGTCGAGCCCGGCCAGGGCGAGCGGGACGAGGGTGGTCTTGCCGGTACCGGGCGGGGCGACGAGCACGGCGCCGCCGCGGTCGTCCAGCGCCGCCCGCAGCTCGTCGAGGACGGCGCGGACCGGCAGGTCGGGGAGTGGGGGCATCACTCCCGAGTATGGGTCAGGCCAGCCCGCTGTACGACAGCACCATGATCACGACGACGGCGGCGGCCAGCCCGGCGGTGATCAGCAGCAGCACCCAGCCCGGCAGCGCGGTCCCGTCGAGGACGGGGGCCGCGGGACGGTGGGTGGCGGCGGTGGTGGCGGGCATCGTTGCTCCTGCGGTTCGGACTGCGTCGGACGGACGAACCTGATGTCGCGCACGGACCAGGAACCGTTAACCGTGGTCCCCGAAACTGATGACGGCTAGGTTCGGAGCGACGTCGACGACGACCGTCAGGCCCACCTTCCGGAGGTGCGATGAGCTCGCCCACCACGACCCGACCGGCATCCGACGCGGCCCGCGTGGCACAGGCCGCCCGGGAGGTGGTCGAGGCCCACGACCCGCTGTCGGTGCCGCGCGAGGAGCTGTTCGGCGCCCTCTACGACGCCGGGCTCGCCTGGGTGCACCACCCCGAGGGGCTCGGCGGCCTCGGGCTGTCCCGCGGGCTCCAGCCGGTGGTCGACCAGATCGTCACCGACGCCGGCGGCGAGCGGATGTTCGCGGTCAACCCGATCGGCTACGGCATGGGCGCGCCGACCGTGGTCGAGTACGGCCAGGACCGTGACCGGGTCGGGGCCTGGCTCCGGCCGATGGCCACCGGCGAGGAGATCTGGTGCCAGCTGTTCAGCGAGCCCGGCGCCGGCTCCGACGTCGCGGGCCTGGCCACCTCCGCGGTCCGTGACGGTGACGAGTGGGTCGTCAACGGGCAGAAGGTCTGGACGACCCTGGCCCACGTCGCGCGGTGGGGGATGCTCGTCGCCCGCACCGACCCCGAGCAGCCCAAGCACCGCGGCCTGACCTACTTCGTGATCGACATGACCCAGCCGGGCGTCGACGTCCGCCCGCTACGGCAGATGACCGGGCAGGCCGAGTTCAACGAGGTCCACCTGCACGACGCCCGGGTCCTCGACGCGCACCGGCTCGGTGAGGTCGGCGCCGGCTGGAAGGTCGCGATCACCACCCTGATGAACGAGCGCACCGCCATCGGCGGGGTCACCGGGCGGCGCGGCAGCGGCGTCATCGGCGAGGCCCTCGGCCTGTGGCGGGCCCACCCCGACCGGCACACCCCGGTGCTGCGCGACCGGCTCGCGGCACTGTGGACCCGCGCCGAGACCCACCGCCTCACCCTGGCCCGCGCGCGGCGCACCGCGAGCGCCGGACAGCCCGGTCCGGAGGGGTCGGTGTCCAAGCTGGTCGGCGCCGAGCTGAACCAGGACGTCTACGAGTTCTGCATGGACCTGCTCGGCCCGGACGCGCTGCTCTACGACGACTGGACGATGGACCGCGGGCGGGTGCACACCGACCCGAACTCCACGGTGCAGCAGCGCTTCCTGCGCTCGCGCGCGAACACCATCGAGGGCGGTACCTCGGAGGTCATGCGCAACATCCTCGGCGAACGCGTGCTGGGTCTGCCCGGCGAGCCCCGGTCGGACTCCGACCGCCCCTGGAAGGAGGTCCCCCGTGGCTGAGCAGGAGCTCCGGGAGTTCGACGTCACCGACGAGCAGCGCGAGCTGCGCGCGGCGCTGCACCGCTTCGCCGAGCGCCAGCACGACGAGGCCACCCTGCGCCGGCTCGTCGACACCACCGACGGGTTCGACCGGGCACTGTGGGCCCGGCTCGGCACCGAGCTCGGCGCGCTGTCCCTCGCGGTGCCCGAGGACCTCGGCGGCGCCGGCGGGACCTGTGTGGACCAGGCCGTCGCGGCGGAGGAGCTGGGTGCGGCGCTGGTGACCGGGCCGCTGCTCGGCACCGTCGCGCTCGCGGTCCCGGCGCTGGTCGCGGCCC
>NZ_WWFY01001247.1:0-2765 GCF_009864975.1 Pseudonocardia sp. SID8383 | reverse complement strand
ACGACGGCGGCCGTGCTGGGGGCGGTGCTGCTCGCGGCGCTGCTGGTGGTGGGGCTGGCCCGCCACACCCGGCGCCGGTTCGGTGGGATGAGCGGTGACGTCCTGGGGGCGGCCTGCGAGGTGGGCGGGACCGCCGTCCTCGTCGTGCTGGCGGCCGCGCTCACCGGGTGACCCGGCGCCTGATCGAGCCGGTCCACGCGGCAGGCGGTCACATGATCACCGGTTGTGGAGCGTTCCGTCCGCGAGGCGGGCGCAGGACTCCACAACCGGTGATCATGCGGTGGGGACGGCTCAGACCGACGCGGAGGCCGGCACCAGGGTGTGCATCCAGCCGTGCGGGTCGGGGGCCGCGCCGCGCTGGATCGCGGTCAGCGCCTCGCGCAGCTGCAGGGTGACCGGGCCGGGCTCACCGTTGCCGACGGTCACCTCGCCGCCGCTGTGCTTGACCGTCCCGATCGGGGTGATCACCGCGGCGGTGCCGCAGCCGAACACCTCGGTCAGCACGCCGCTCGCCGCGCCACCGAGCCACTCCTGGCCGGAGATGCGGCGCTCGACCACCGAGATCCCGAGATCCTTCGCCACCGTGATCAGCGAGTCCCGGGTGATGCCGGCGAGCACCGAGCCGCGCAGGTCCGGCGTCGCGACCTCGACCGAGCCGTCGCCGGAGCGGAAGACGAAGAACAGGTTGTTCGAGCCCATCTCGTCGATCCACTGGCGCTCCTCGGCGTCGAGGTAGGCGACCTGGGCGCAGCCGTGCTGGGCGCCGACCGCCTGCGGCAGCAGCGACGCCGCGTAGTTCCCGCCGCACTTGGCGGTGCCGGTGCCGCCGAGCGCGGCGCGCGTGTACTCGGTCTCCAGCCACACGTCCATGGGCTTGACCCCACCGGCGAAGTACGGACCGGCCGGCGAGGCGATGACCGAGTACAGGTACTCCGACGACGGCCGCACCCCCAGCCCGACCTCGGTCGCGATCATGAAGGGCCGCAGGTAGAGCGAGTCCTCGCCGCCGGCCTCGGGCACCCACTCGGAGTCGACCGCGAGGAGCTCGGACAGCGAGGCGAGGAAGAGGTCCTCGGGCAGCTCGGCCATCGCGAGCCGGCGCGCGGAGCCGGCGAACCGGGCGGCGTTGGCGTCGGGCCGGAACGACGCGATCGAACCGTCGGGCTGGCGGTAGGCCTTGAGCCCCTCGAAGATCTCCTGCCCGTAGTGGAGGACCATCGAGGACGGGTCCAGCGTCATCGGGCCGTAGGGCACGACCGCCGGGTCGTGCCAGCCGGTCCCGGCGGTCCACCGGATCGTCACCATGTGGTCGGTCATGTACCGCCCGAAGCCGGGGGCGGCCAGTACGTCGGCGCGCCGCTGCGGGGACGCCGGGGCGGGGTTGCGGGTCACGGAGAACTTCGGCGCGCTCATGACACGAACGGTATCTCCGGCGTCCACCCGGCAGACAGTCGGATTCCCGACCGTCGGACGGGTCACCGCACGTGGGAGGGCACCAGGGGCGGCTTCACGACCTCCACCGGCAGCGCGCGGCCCCGGACGTCGATCACCAGTGGGTCGCCGACGGCCACCCCACCCGCGGTGTCGACCAGAGCCAGCGCGATGCCGGTGCGCAGCGTCGGGGAGAACGTCCCCGAGGTGACGACGCCGACGGGGCTGCCGCCCTCGCCGTCGAGGACGGTCATGCCCGCCCGCGGGACACCCCGCCCGGTCGCCCGCAGCGCGCGCAGGCGCCGCGCCGGGCCCGCCGCGCGCTCGGCGAGCAGGGCGTCGCGGCCCCAGAACGCCGGCTTGTCCCAGCCGACCGCCCAGCTGCTCCCGGCCTGGACCGGGCTGATCTCGGTGGACAGCTCGTGGCCGTGCAGCGGGTAGCCCATCTCGGTGCGCAGGGTGTCGCGCGCCGCGAGACCGCACGGTCCGCCGCCGACCGCGCGGACGGCGTCGAGCAGGGCGTCCCACATCGCCGGTGCGGCCTCCGCGGCGAGGACGACCTCGTAGCCGAGCTCGCCGGTGTAGCCGGTGCGGCAGATCCGCACACCGCCGTCGTTCAGACCGCCCTCGAGGTCGGTGAACGCCATGTAGTCCAGGTCCGCGACGCCCTCCCCCACGGCACCGAGCGCCGCGCTCAGGGCCTCGGCGGAGCGGGGCCCCTGGACGGCGAGCACGGCGAGTTCGCGGTGCCGGTCGGTGATCGTGACCCCGGGCGGGGCGTCGGCGGCGAGCGCGGAGACGATCCGGGTGGAGTTCGCGGCGTTCGGGACGAGCAGCAGGTCGTCGTCCGCAGCCAGGTAGACGATCATGTCGTCCTCGACGCCGCCGCGGTCGTCGCAGGCCAGGGTGTACTGGGCGCGACCCGGGCCGATGCGGCCGAGGTCGTTGGTCAGGCAGGCGTTCAGGTGCGCGGCCGCGCCCGGCCCGGAGATCGGGACGGTGCCGAGGTGGCTGACGTCGAACAGGCCCGCCGTCTCGCGGACCGACGTGTGCTCGGCGACGGTGCCGCCCGGGTAGGAGATCGGCATCGACCACCCCCCGAACTCGCCGAGGGTGGCGTCGAGGGCGACGTGCCGGTCGTGCAGCGGGCTGGGCAGGAGCTCGTCGGTCACGCCCGCGACCCTATCGGCCTCAGGCCGCCTGTTCCTCGGGATCGCTGCGGCGCACGGGTTCCTCGGCCGCCGCGCGGGAGCGGGACCGCGCGGTGACGGCGCACAGCACCCAGCCCGCGGCGAGCGCCCCGGCCGTCGCGACCAGCGGCCACGGCGGCATCG
>NZ_WWFY01001246.1:0-3955 GCF_009864975.1 Pseudonocardia sp. SID8383 | reverse complement strand
TCACCTGCCCGGGTCCGGCCGTCGTGCTCGCACTGGTCGGAGCGGCCCGCGGGCTCGGGGTGCTCGCCGCGCCGCAGGAGACGGTGAGCGAGCACCGCGTCGTCGTGCGGGACCCGGAGAGCGCCGAAGCGCTGCTGCGCAGTGTCGGCGCGCCGGGCGTGGCCGAGGTGCTGAGCCGGGTCCCGGTCGCCCCGCGGGGCGCGACCACCGCGGACGGGTCGCTGCAGACGGTGAACGCCCGCCGGGCGGCGACGGCCGCCGCCGCGACGACCGAGCGGGTCCGGGCGGCGCTGCGCGCGCTCGGCGACGACGTCGCCCCTCACCTGCGGGAGACCGCGCTGCTGCGTCTGGAGCACCCGTCGCTGTCGCTGGCGGAGCTCGGCCGTCTCGCCGACCCGCCGCTGACGAAGGACACGGTCGCCGGGCGGCTGCGCAGGCTGGTCCGGCTCTCCGGTGTCGCCGGACCCGACGACGACTGAGTCCCGCCGCCACGATCCGCCGCTGCGGCGTACTCAGGGTACGGTGTGGACTCAAGCATTTGCCGCCTTAATTCGTCGACATCGGGAGGTTGCTTTTCCATGTCTCGGTCCGACTCAGCCGCCAAGAATCCAGAAAAGGGATACGTCGCACTTCTCGGGTGGAGTCTCAATGCGGTGGAGGCGATCGACCGCTTCGACCGCCGGTACGTCGTCGTGGCCCCGGACTGGGCCGAGGAGTACTGCAAGGAACACGAGATCCCGTACGTCCCGTGGAACTTTGAGCGGCTGAACGACCGATCGATGGAGATTGCGGAGACCTTGCAGGAGATGGGCGTCGACGTCGCCATCCCACTGTTCGAGGAAACCGTGGAATGGGCCGGCGCGATCAATTCCGTGCTGCTCGACAACCCGCGGCTGTTCGGGCAGGCGATGCTGCTCCGGGACAAGGCGCTGATGAAGCGTCGCGCACAGCTCGGCGGGATCCGGGTGGGCATCTTCGAGGAGGCCCACGACCGCGACGACATCGTCCGTTTCCTCAAGCGCGTCAACCAGACCCTGCTGAAGCTCGACGGTGACCCGAACGACCCGATCCACATCAAGGCGTTCGACAAGGCGGGCTGCCTCGGGCACCGCGTGGTGCGCACCTACGAGGACATCGACAACATCCCGGACGAGGAGTTCCCGCTCCTGATGGAGTCCCATCTCGACGGGTGGGAGTTCGCCGTCGAGGCGTGGGTGCACAACGGGAAGATCAAGTTCCTCAACATCTCCGAGTACGTCACCCTCGGCTACTCGGTGTTCGTGCCGGCGACTCCGGAGCTGGAGAAGTACCGGCCCGCGATCACCGCGCAGATCGAGAAGCTGATCAAGACCTTCGACATCGAGTTCGGCTTCGTACACCCGGAGTACTTCGTCACCTCCGACGGCGAGATGTACTTCGGCGAGGTGGCCTACCGCCCGCCGGGCTTCAAGGTCTTCGAGCTGCTCGAGCGTTCCTACGGCTTCAACGCCTACCAGGGCATGGTGCTGGCCTTCGACCCGAAGACCACCGAGGAGGAGATCGACGCCTTCTTCCCGAAGGAGGTCGAGGGTGCCTCCGGCGTGGCCGGCTGCTTCGGCGTCTACCCGCGCCGCCGCGTCGTCAGCAGCCTGCAGATCCCCGAGGAGACCGAGGACGACGACTACTACGAGTCGCACGACCTCACGTCGCCGGTCGAGGAGACCGTGACGAAGAGGACCGCGTTCGGCACGCACTGGGGTCTGCTCTACTTCTTCGGGGACGACCCCTACCGGATGCGCGATCTGTTGAAGAAGCAGGAAGAACTCGATTTCTACGTCTGAGGGCGGGTACCCCCGCCCCTGGCCGTGGAGCCCGAACGAGGGAAGCCGTGTGAAACCGACCGTCGACGTCGCGAGTGGGACCTCGGTGCTGGACAGGCGCCTGGTCTCGCTCGACGACGCCACCCGGGACCTGGCCCGGACCCCGGACTTCGGCAAGACGACGAAGATCCGCAGGGTTCTGGAGCAGCTCCGCCGCGTCCTGCTGCAGGACGGAGGGCCCGCCGCCGTGCAGGCCCGCGCCCGTGAGCTGGAGGACGCCGGCGTGTTCGCGGGCACCGACTGGGCGCAGCCGGACATCCTGGTTCCGACCTTCGTCGGGGCCGGGCTGCACAGCGGCGTCGCCGACACGGTGGTGATGGAGGCGACCAGCGAGCTGCGGATGCTCGCGGTCGCCCTGGGGGAGTACGACCACCCCGCGATCTCTGCCGACGAGGCCCGTCAGTTCCTGTCCCAGGTGCTGGCGATGAACCTCGAGCTGCTGTTCACCCCGCCGACCGAGGCGGAGCGGGTCCACGAGGGCCGGACGGCCCAGATGATCCGCGACCTGTTCCGCCACATCGCCGAGGGCATCGGCTACGACAGCGTCCTGGACAAGCTGGTGGACGAGATCTGGCGGATCCTGCGCCAGCGCCCGATCCAGGTCGACCAGGTGTCGTCGCTGATCACCCGGCTGTCGGTGTGGCGCGGCGACCCGAGCGTCGACCTGTCCTCCGGGCAGGGACTCGACCGGCTGATCACCGCGCTGTTCGGGACCACCGAGGCGAGCCGCGAGGACCCGGGCATCGACGTCTTCCGCTCCCGACTGGAGGCGATGGACACCGGAGGCCTGCAGTACGAGGCCGCCGGGTTCGCCCGGGCCATGCACGACACCGGGCTCGTGTCGCCGTACCACGCGGAGCTGCTGCAGTTCCTGCGCCACGAGAGCGACTACCTGCTCGCCGAGGCGCTCGGCCTGTCCGACACCGGCAAGAACTGCCTGCTGCGCTTCCGGGACCTGGTGCACCGGCTGATCGAGGAGGCCGTCACCCCGCACACCGCGCAGTGCATCTACGGCCTGGCACTGCTGCTCGACCGCGGCATCCTCTACGAACCGCCGGTCGTGCCCGGGCTCTGGCGCCAGATCGCGCTGGAGATCGGCCCGGCCGCGCGGGAGCGCCTGGTCGCCGCGTTCGGCGAGGAGCCCGCACCCGAGGTGCGGCTGCTGGCCGGTGTGCTGTCGATGCTGGGCCAGCCGCTCGGCGTCGGGCAGGGCGACAACCCGACCTGCCAGTCCGCGCGCGCCCTGTCCATGTGGGCCTACAACGACCCGGACTACCTGCTGCAGATGGTCGTCTGGGCGGCCCGCGACGACGAGATCGTCATGCACTTCGAGGGGCAGCGGATCTCGTCGCAGGAGAGCGGAGCCGGGGTCGCGGAGAAGCTGCCGATCGACCTCGACCCGGTGTCGCTGGTCGTCGTCCCGCACCTGGACCGGATCTACGCCGAGATGGGCCGCCGCTGCTCCGACCGGCCCGGGGACCCGCACCGCTGGGTCAACCCCGAGTTCCACGGCTGGTGGGCGGCCCGCGGGTTCCACATCAACGTCGACGTCGGGACCGGCAACCTGACCGACCTCGACGCGTTCCTGCGTCAGTTCCACGCCGGGTACCACCCCGGGTACAACGGCGGCCAGCCGCTGATCCACCCGCAGCCCGCCGGGATCGCGGTCACCGACAGCGCCGCCCGCTACGTCGGCTGGCACGCCATCGCCATCCTGCGGGTCGCGCCGGACCCGAACGACGTGATGCGGGTGTACTTCTACAACCCGAACAACGACAGCGGGCAGGACTGGGGCGACGGCGTCGTCGTCTCGACGGCGGGCAACGGGGAACGCTTCGGCGAGGCGTCGCTGCCGTTCGATCAGTTCGCGTCGCGGCTCTACATCTTCCACGGCGACCCGCTGGAGCACGGGGAGCCCGAGCGCGTGCCCGCGGAGGACATCGCCACGATCGTCGGCTACATCGAACGCAGCTGGGGCGCCGACCGGCTCCCCGCCGGCGCACTCCAGGCCTCCGACGGCCCGGCGGCCCCGACCGCCTGACCCCGGCCGTGGGGGAGCGACGCCGCCCGGTCGCGGCACCGACCGCGCTCGGCGC
>NZ_WWFY01001245.1:0-4223 GCF_009864975.1 Pseudonocardia sp. SID8383 | reverse complement strand
CCGCAGGGGGCGCGCTCCTCGGTGACCCAGCCGAGGTCGCGCAGCCGGGCCGCGATCTCGGTGGCCGAGCCGCTGGCCAGGCGCAGGCGCCGGGCGAGCTCGACGCGGGTGAGGCCCGGTTCGCGGCGCACCGCGTCCAGGACCTCGGCGGTGGCGCGCCAGCGGTCGGTCTCGGCGCGCCCGGGCGCATCCGTGCCGGAACGTGAACCGGCCGACATCGACGTCATCCGGTTTGACACCTCCGGCCTCCCGAGATTTATCCTCGTGTCGCGATGAAAAAAGCCTCCACCTCGTCCCAGTCTCCCACCACCGGGCCCGCGCTCGCCGCGATGGCCCTCGGCGGTCTGGCCATCGGCACCACCGAGTTCGCCTCGATGGGTCTGCTGCCGGCCTTCGCCGCCGACCTCGGCGCCACCGTGCCGCAGGCCGGCACGGCCATCAGCGCCTACGCGCTCGGCGTCGTCGTCGGCGCGCCGGTGCTCGCCGTGCTCGGCGCGCGGTGGCCCCGCAAGCACCTCGTCCTGGCCCTGGCGGGCGCGCTGGCGGTGACCAACGTGGCGTCGGCGTTCGCCCCGACCTTCGGCACCTTCGTCGCCACCCGGTTCCTGGCCGGGCTGCCGCACGGCGCCTACTTCGGTACCGCATCGGTGCTCGCCGCCTCGCTGGTCCCCCGCGAGCGGCGGCCACGGGCGATCGCGACGGTGATGAGCGGGCTGATGATCGCCAACATCGTCGGCGTCCCGGGCGCGACCTGGCTCGGGCAGAACGCGGGCTGGCCCGCGGCCTACGTGACCGTCGGCGCCGTCGCGGCCCTCACGATGCTGGCCGTCTGGCGGCTGGTCCCCGACGTCCGCAACGAGCGCCGCGGCTCGGTGCTGGGTGAGCTGTCGGCGCTGCGCCGCGGCCAGGTCTGGATCACGATGGCGGTCATCGCGACCGGGTTCGGCGGCTCGTTCGCCGTGTACAGCTACATCACCCCGGTGCTCACCGAGGTGTCCGGGCTCGCCACCGCGGCCGTGCCGCTCGCGCTCGCCGTGTTCGGGGTCGGCATGACGCTCGGCAACCAGGTCGGCGGCCGGCTCGCCGAGACTGCGCCGGTCCGCACGATCGCCTCGGGGCTCGCCGCCGCCGCGGTGTCGATGGCCCTGTTCGCGCTCACCGCGTCCTCGCCGGTGTTCGCACTGGTCACGCTGTTCGCACTGGCGTTCACCACCACCGCGACCACACCGGCGCTCGCGACCCGGCTGATGGACGCCGGTCGCGAGGGTCCGACTCTGGGCGCGGCACTGCACCACGCCGCGTTCAACGTGTCCAACGCCCTCGGGGCCGCGCTGGGTGCCCTGGTGCTGGCCGCCGGATGGGGCTGGACCGCGCCCGCCGCGGTCGCCACCGTGCTGCCGCTGCTGGGGCTGGCCGCGTTGGGTGTGGCGGTCCGGATGGAGCGCTCCGAGCGGCGCGAGGAGCTCGCCCTGGCCGCCTGAGGATCGCCTGGTAGGTCACACAAGCGAGAGGTGTCGATCAGATCACCTCCGGGAAGCCTGCCCTCGAGTTGATCGTTGCGTAAGACAACGATCCCGTCGAGAGGAGCCCGGACATGTCCGCCGATCTGGACAGCGCCACCGCGCCGCGCAACGGTGCCGCCACGCAGAGCGGGGCCGCGCTGCACAGCGACGTCGAGGAGCTCCTCGACGCCCTCGCCGCCGACCGCGGCCGCGAGGCCCTGGTGCACCGCGACCGCAGGATCACCGCGGGCGAGCTCGTGGACTCCGTGCACCGGCTCGCCCACGCCCTCGACGGCCGGGTCGAGCCGGGCCGGGTCGTGGCGCTGCTGGCCGGCAACACGCCCGAGGCGGTCGTCGCGCGGCTCGCGGTGACACTGCTCGGGGCGGGCATCGCCCAGCCGCACGAGGGCCTGTCCGCCGCCGCGCAGGCCCGCATCGTCGACGACGTCGAGGCGCCGCTCGTCCTCGCCGACGCCGACGCCGCGGCGGCCGCCGAGCCCGTCCTCGCGCTGGTCCCCGGCGTCGACGTGCTCTGGCTCGGCCCGCACGGCACCGATACCGACGTGACGGCCGAGGCCGCGACGGCGTCCACCGAGCCGGTCCGGGGCCGCGCCCGGCCGGACGCCATCGAGCAGATCCGGCACACCGGCGGCACCACCGGCCACCCGAAGGGCATCACCTACACCTTCGACCACCACCGTCGCGGTGCCGCGATGCGCCGCGGGACAGGCGGGTTCGGCAGCGGCGACGCCGGCGCGCGCCTGCTCGTCGCCACGCCGGTCGCCCACGTCGGCGGGTCGCTCGCCGACCGCACCCTCACCGACGGCGGCACCGTCGTCCTGCAGGACGGTTTCGAGCCCGGCGCCTACCTCGCCGCCGTCGAGCGGGAGCGCATCACCCACGGCTTCCTGCTGCCGCCGCTGATCTACCGCCTGCTCGACCACCCCGACCTGGACCGGACCGACCTGTCGTCGCTGCGGTCGCTGGTCTACGGCGGTGCCCCCGCCAACCCGCGGCGCATCGCCGAGGCGCTGCGCCGGATCGGCCCGGTGTTCACCCAGTTCTACGGCCAGACCGAGGCCGGCGGGATCAGCGTGCTCACCGCCGAGGAGCACCGGAACCCCGACCTGCTCGGCACCGTCGGGCGGCCGATCCCCACCACCACGATCGCGATCACCGACGCCGACGGCCGCCCCGTCGCCCCGGGCAGGCGCGGTGAGCTGTGGGTGCACACCGGCATGGAGATGGACGGCTACTGGAAGCAGCCGGAGCTGACCGCCGCCACCGTCGTCGACGGGTGGGTGCGGACCGGCGACGTCGCCCGCCAGGACGCCGACGGCTACCTGCACCTGCTCGACCGGGTCAAGGACATGATCGTCGTCGTGGGCGGGCACGTGTACACCTCCGAGCTGGAGGACCTGCTCATGGAGCACCCGGCCGTCCGGCACGCCGCGGTCTTCGGGGTGCCCGACGACGACGGCACCGAGACCGTGCACGCCGCCGTCGTCACCGACTCCCCGGCGCCGAGCCCGGACGAGCTGACCGGCCTGGTCGCCGACCGCGCCGGCGCGATGTACGTGCCGGACACCGTGGAGTTCGTCGAGCGGATCCCGCTGACCGGGATCGGCAAGACCGACAAGAAGCGGCTGCGCGCCGAGCTCGTCGGTCAGCCGCGCTGACGGACCGCCTCGTAGAGCACCACGGCCGCGGCGATCGAGGCGTTGAGCGAGTTGACCCGCCCGCGCATCGGGATGACCACCGTGGCGTCGGCCCGGTCGAGCCACGCGTCGGTCACCCCGGTGGCCTCGGTCCCGATGACCAGCGCGGTCGGCCCGGTCAGGTCGGTGCCGGCGAGCCCGGTCGTCCCGGCCGGGGTGGTGACGAGGGTGGCGATGCCGCGCCGGTCGAGCCAGTCGAGGACCTCGGCGGTGGACGCGGACGCGACCGGCACCGCGAACACCGTCCCCTTCGACGCCCGCACCACGTTGGGGTTGGCGAAGTCGGTGCCACCGCGCTCCGGGGTCGCGATCACCACCGCGTCCACCCCGCACGCCTCGGCGGTGCGCAGCATCGCCCCGACGTTGCCGGGCTTCTCGACACCCTCGGCGACGAGCACGAGCGGGTCCGGGCCGAGGTCCAGCTCGTCGAGCGGGCGGCCGGGGGCCGGGGCCACGGCGAGCCAGCCGTCCGGGGACTCGCGGTAGGCGATCCGGGCGAACACCTCGCGGGTCACCGAGAACACCCGCGCCGACGGCATCCGGGCCAGCAGCGCGTCCGACCGCACGAGGTCCGGCGCCCAGTACACCTCGGTCGGCTCGACGCCGGCGTCGAGCGCGAGCGCCAGCTCGTCGTGCCCCTCGATCACGGTGACGGCCGCCGCGTCGCGGTGGCGGCGGGTGCGCAGCCGGACCAGGTTCTTGACACGCGGGTTGGCGGTACTGGTCAGGTCGGGCACCCGACGAGCCTAGGATGGCGGGGTGTCCGGGGACCGGCCGGGACCGGGTGCCCCGTCCGGGTCTCCGGAGCGGACCGCGAGCCACCCGGCGGTGACCGCGGCCGCGGCGGCGAGCACCGCCAGCGGGGCGGCGAGCGCCGTCGTCGCGACGAATGCGGTGGCCAGCCACGGCGCGGCGAACCCGGAGTAGGCGGCGGTGTAGAACAGCCCGTTCACCGCGCCCCGCCCGGACGCCGGCGCCAGCCGGCCGACGCGGGTGAGCCCGG
>NZ_WWFY01001244.1:0-6149 GCF_009864975.1 Pseudonocardia sp. SID8383 | reverse complement strand
CCGCGCCTCCGGCTCGGTGGTGCCCACGGGCACCGGCAGCGCGCCCGCCCAGCGCACGGCGCCGCCGTACAGACCGGCCTGGTCGACGGTCTGGCTGGCGCCGGTGCCGACCAGCTCCGGCGGCCGGTCCGCGGTCAGGACCAGCAGCGGGACCCCCGAGTGCGACGCCTCCAGCACCGCGGGGTGCAGGTTCGCCGCGGCCGTCCCGGACGTGACGACGACCGGGACCGGGCGCCCCGACGCCAGCGACAGGCCGAGCGCGAGGAAGCCCGCGGCACGTTCGTCGATGCGCACGTGCAGCCGGACCGTGCCCCGCTCGTCGGCCCGGGCCAGCGCGAACGCGGGTGGCGCGTTGCGGGAGCCGGGGCACAGGACCGCGTCGGTGACACCGGCCCGCGCCAGCTCGTCGACGAGTACGCGCGCCTGCGCGGTCGAGCCGTTCACCCCATCACCCCTCACGACGACGGTACCGGCGTACTGCCCGCGATCCCCGCCCGGTCGAAGTCCTCCGGCAGGGGCAGCAGGTCCGCCATGTGGCCCAGTCTGCCGCGCAGTCGCGACCGGGTGTGGCCGGGGCACGTCACGGTCGGGGTACCGATGTGGCCGGAACCGGTGAAAACGGCGCACCACGGCCCTACCGTGACGCCACCGCAGATGTCCGTCGACGGGGAGGGACCGTGTCCGACACGCACGCCGGCGCCACCGCGCCGGGATCACCGACGCCACCGGCGTCCGACCAGCCGCGCACGCCGATCGCGAAGGTCGTCGCGGGGAGCATGCTGGGCACGACCGTCGAGTGGTACGACTACTTCCTCTACGGCGTCGCCGCCGCCCTGGTGTTCCCGGCGGTGTTCTTCCCCGAGTCCGACGGCGCGACCGGGACCCTGCTCTCGCTCGGCACGTTCGCGGTCGGGTTCATCGCGCGCCCGGTGGGCGGCCTGGTCTTCGGCCACTACGGCGACAAGATCGGCCGCAAGAAGCTGCTGGTCCTGTCGCTGATGATGATGGGCGCCTCGACGTTCGCGATCGGCCTGCTGCCGGCCTACGCCACGATCGGGATCGCCGCGCCGCTGCTGCTCGTCGTGCTGCGGCTGGTCCAGGGCTTCGCGCTGGGCGGTGAGTGGGGCGGCGCGGTCCTCATCGTGTCCGAGCACGGGAAGCCCGAGCACCGTGGGTTCTGGGCGAGCTGGCCGCAGGCCGGTGCCCCGGCCGGGCAGCTGCTGGCCAACGGCCTGCTCGCGATCATGGCGCTGGTGCAGTCCGAGGAGGCGTTCCTGGCCTGGGGCTGGCGGATCCCGTTCCTGCTGTCCGCGGTGCTGGTCCTGATCGGCCTCTACGTCCGCCTCGCCGTCGAGGAGTCGCCGGTCTTCCGGGAGGCGCAGGCCAGGGCCGCCGCGCGGGCCGCGGCCGGCGAGAAGGACACCATGCCGATCCTGGACGTCCTGCGGCTCTACCCACGCGAGGTCCTCACCGCGATGGGCGCCCGGTTCGCGGAGAACGTCTCGTACTACATCTTCACGATCGTCATCTCGACGTACGTGAAGGAGCAGTTCGGGCTGCCGTCGTCGTTCGTGCTGGGCGCGGTGCTGATCGGTGCCGCGGTGCACCTGGTGACCACCCCGATGTGGGGTGCGGTCTCCGACCGGGTCGGCCGCAAGCCGGTCTACCTGTTCGGCGCCGCCGGCGTCGGCATCTGGGCGTTCGTGTTCTTCCTCCTGGTGGACACGCAGAGCTTCGCCCTCACCGCCGTCGCGGTGACGGTCGGGCTGGTGCTGCACGGCGCGATGTACGGCCCGCAGGCGGCGTTCCTGTCCGAGCTGTTCGGTACCAGGGTGCGCTACTCGGGCATCTCGATCGGCTACCAGCTGGCGTCGGTGTTCGCGGGCGGCCTGGCCCCGCTGATCGCGGCGTCGCTGCTGGTCGCGACGGGTACCGGCTACTCGATCGCGGTGTACATCGCGGTCGCGTCGGTGGTCACGATCATCGCCGTGGCGAGCTACTCGGAGACCCGCACCCGGCGCCTCGACGACGACGGCGCGCTGACCAGGACCTGATCCGGTACGTACCACCCGAACCGCGCCGGCGGTCCGGCGGAACGCCTCCCGGGGGCGTAGAACGGGTGCGACCCGTCGATCACCCCCGGGAGGCCGGACCCGTGCCGCGCACCGACTTCACGATCAGCACCCCCGACGGCGACGCCGCCGCCACCCTGCACACCCCGGACGGCGACGGCCCGTGGCCGGGTGTGCTCCTCTACCCCGACGCCGGCGGTGTCCGGACGGCCATCCACGACATGGCCGCGCACCTGGCGTCGCTCGGCTACGCGGTGCTGCTGCCCGACGTCTACCACCGGCACGGCGACTGGTCCCCGTTCGACTTCGCCACCGTGTTCTCCGACCGGCCCGAGCGGGCCCGGCTGATGGGGATGGTGGGCTCGCTGACGCCCGAGTTCGTCGCCGTCGACGCCGAGGCGTGGGTGACCGCACTGCTGGAACGGCCCGAGGTCGGCGGCAGCACGGTCGGCACCACCGGCTACTGCATGGGCGGGGTGATGAGCCTGCGCACCGCCGCGACGCAGCCGGAGCGGGTCGCGGCCGCGGCGTCGTTCCACGGGGGCAACCTCGCCACCGACGACCCGGCCAGCGTGCACCGGCTCGCCGACCGCATCCGGGCCGAGGTGTACGTGGCCGGTGCCACCGACGACGACTCCTTCCCCGACGAGCAGAAGCAGCGCCTCGGCGACGCGCTGTCCGCGGCCGGGGTGTCGGCGACCCTGGAGACCTACCCGGCGGCGCACGGTTTCGCGGTGCCGGACGCCCCCACCCACGACGACGACGCCGAGCAGCGGCACTGGGACGCCCTGCACCGGCTCTTCGGGGCGAACCTGTAGGGGTAGCGTCTGCGCTCGAGATGAGCGCGACCCTTCACGTGACGGGCCTGGCCGCCGGCCACGGCGACCGACCCCTGTTCTCCGGGCTGGACCTCGTCGTCGCGCCCGGCGACGTCATCGGGCTGGTCGGTGCCAACGGCGCCGGCAAGTCCACCCTGCTGACGGTGCTGGCCGGCTCGCGGCCCCCGGACGACGGGTCGCTGACCCTCGCCCCGCCCGACGCGACCGTCGGGCACCTGCCGCAGGAGCCCGACCGGCGTCCCGGGGAGACGGTCGCCGGGTTCCTGGCGCGCCGGACCGGCGTCGCCGACGCGCAGGCGACGATGGACGCCGAGGCGGAGGGGCTCGCGTCGGGCACCCCGGGCGCTGACGACCGCTACGCCGCCGCGCTCGACCGCTGGCTGGCCCTCGGCGGCGCCGACCTCGACGAGCGCTCCGGCGAGGTGCTGCGCGAGGTCGGGCTGGCGGTCGGCCCGGACGCCCCGATGACCGGGCTGTCCGGCGGGCAGGCAGCCCGGGCCAACCTCGCGGCGCTGCTGCTGTCCCGCTACGACCTGCTGCTGCTCGACGAGCCCACCAACGACCTCGACCTCGACGGCCTGGAGCGGCTGGAGCGGTTCGTGGGCGGCCTCGCCCGGCAGGGCACGCCGACGGTGCTGGTCAGCCACGACCGGGAGTTCCTCGCACGCACGGTGAACCGGATCGTCGAGCTGGACCTGGTCCAGCAGCGGATCGACGTATACGACGGCGGCTACGAGTCCTACCTCGCCGAGCGCGAGGTCGCCCGCCGGCACGCCCGCGAGGACTACGAGGAGTACGCCGACAAGCTGGGTGGCCTCAAGCAGCGCGCCGTCATGCAGCGCAACTGGATGGCCCAGGGCGTGCGCAACGCCCGGCGCAAGACGAAGGACCCGGACAAGAACGTCCGCGCGCAGCGCCAGGAGTCCAGCGAGAAGCAGGCCGCGAAGGCCCGGCAGACCGAGCGGGCGATCGAGCGGCTGGAGGTCGTGGAGGAGCCCCGCAAGGAGTGGGAGCTGCGGATGGAGATCGCCTCCGCACCCCGGTCCGGGTCGGTCGTCGCGCGGGCCGACGCCGCCGCCGTGCGGCGCGGGGACTTCGCGTTCGGCCCGGCCACGGTGCAGGTGGGCTGGGCGGACCGGGTCGTCGTCACCGGCGCGAACGGGGCGGGCAAGTCGACGCTGCTCGGGCTGCTGCTCGGCCGGATCGCCCCGGACTCGGGCTCGGCGGGGCTCGGGTCGG
Organism: Pseudonocardia sp. SID8383; assembly: GCF_009864975.1. Lineage (NCBI taxonomy): Bacteria > Bacillati > Actinomycetota > Actinomycetes > Pseudonocardiales > Pseudonocardiaceae > Pseudonocardia > Pseudonocardia sp. SID8383. The sequence continues at coordinate 1,999 of NZ_WWFY01001244.1, read as the reverse complement.
GGGTCCTGGTCGGCGAGATCGACCAGGCCCGCGGCGCCTTCCTCGGGGACGCGACGCTGTTGCGCGCGTTCGGCGAGCAGGTGCCGGACTGGCCCGAGTCCGAGGTGCGGACGCTGCTCGCGAAGTTCTCCCTCGGCGCGGACCAGGTGCTGCGGACGGCGTCGTCGCTCTCGCCGGGCGAGCGGACCCGCGCCGCGCTGGCGCTGCTGCAGGCGCGCGGGGTGAACCTGCTGGTGCTCGACGAGCCGACCAACCACCTCGACCTGCCCGCCATCGAGCAGCTGGAGCAGGCGGTCGAGGACTTCGACGGGACCGTCCTGCTGGTGACCCACGACCGGCGGATGCTCGACACGGTGCGCGCCACCCGCCGCTGGGACGTCCGCGACGGGACCGTCACCGAGCTCTGAGACGGCCGTGGCCCCACCGGGTGTCCGGCGGGGCCACGCAGTGCGTCGGGTGGGTCAGGCCTGGACGGTGTCCGGGGCCTCGGGCTGCTCGACGATCGCGAAGCGCAGCTCCTGCTCGCCCTGCTCGGTCGCCACGGGCTGGACGTCGAGGACCTTGTCGTCCAGGAGCTCCGCCGCGGCCGGCTCGAGGAAGACGGTGATGCCCTCCCCGCGCAGCACGGTGTCCTGCGCGTCGGCCTCCTGCGCGAGGGCCAGTTCGAGGCCCTGCGCCGGGTCGGTCGCGGAGATGCGCAGGCCGCCGTCGTCGGGCAGCTCCGCGTCGGTGCTCAGGGTCTTGATCGCCTCGGCGGCGTTCTCGGTGATCGCCAACATCGTCCCCACCGTACGGACGCACGCGCGGACGTCCACCGCGCCGGCCCGTCCGCGTCCCCTGTCGGGTGATCCGTGGCGCTGTGCCCTCCGCACATGCCGCACGGTGACACCCGTCACTCCCACCGACGACGACGGCCCGGCGCCCCTCACGGAAAGGGGTGCCGGGCCGTGGCGCGCGGGATGCGGATCAGCCGAAGTCGTCGGGGTCCGGGCCGATGCGCTCGCCGGTGTGGAGCTTCTCGACGGCGGCGATGTCGTCCTCGCTCAGGGCGAAGTCGAAGATCTCGGAGTTCTCCTTGATCCGCTCCGGGTTGTTCGACTTGGGGAACACGATGTTCCCGAGCTGGATGTGCCAGCGGAGCACGACCTGCGCGGCGGACTTTCCGACCCGCTCGGCGATCTCCTTCAACTCGGGCGCGTCGAGCAGGCCCTTGCCCTGGCCGATCGGGCTCCACGCCTCCAGCGCGATGTCGTGCTGCTGGAGGTACTCGCGGAGCTCGCGCTGCACCAGGTGCGGGTGGAACTCGATCTGGTTGATCGCGGGGACCGTGGAGGTCTCCGCCGCCAGCCGGTCGAGGTGGCCGGGCTGGAAGTTCGACACGCCGATCGACAGCGCCTTGCCCGCCTTCTGCGCGTCCTCGAGGCCCTGCCAGGTCTCGACGTAGCGGTTCTCCTTCGGCCGCGGCCAGTGGATCAGGTACAGGTCCACGTGGTCGAGGCCCAGCTTGGTGAGGCTCTCGTCGAGCTTGCTCACCGCCGACTCCCGGCCGTGCCCGTCGTTGTTGAGCTTGGTGGTGATCCACAGCTCGTCGCGCGGGATGCCGGAGTCGGCGATGGCCTTGCCGACGCCCTCCTCGTTGCCGTACATCTGCGCGGTGTCGATGTGGCGGTAACCGACATCGAGGGCCGCCCTGACCTTCTCCGCGGTGTCACCGGGCTCGATCTGGAAGACGCCGAAGCCGAGCTGGGGGATCTCGCGGCCGTCGTTCAGCTTGATCGTGGGAACAGTCATGGCCCTCGGCTACCCGGGCCGTTGCGCGCTCATGCGACCCCGTGGGATCGGTCTCCGGCGGGAATACAGGCCGAGCTCAGCCCCAGACCCGTGCGACCTCGGCGGCGACGATCGCCGCCTGCGCGCGGCCGGCCCGCACCGACGCGGGGCGCCGCGCCGGGTCGAGCATGTTGCGCCCGAACGCCCGGCGCGACCGCCGGTCCGGCTC
>NZ_WWFY01001243.1:0-4548 GCF_009864975.1 Pseudonocardia sp. SID8383 | reverse complement strand
CGGTCACCGGCACCGTCGCCCGCGACGGCCACGTGCAGGCCGTGCTGGCCCCGGCCGGCTGAGACCGGGCCGGGCCCGCCGGGCGGCTCAGCCCGCGGTGCGGGAGGCGAGCAGCCGGAACGCCGGCGTCGGCAGCTCGGGGGCGAGGTCGACCACGCAGGTCCGGGCCAGGATCTCCTGGGTGCGCGGGCAGGCGCCGGGGCCGTGGTCGATCTCGGTGCCGTTGGCCGCGTACGGGTCGAACCCGGGGTGCAGCGGGTTGCGGGCCCGCAGCGAGCGCCAGTTCGTGTAGACGTGCCGGCCGGTGTCGATGAGCCGGTGCACGCCGCGGCGGGCACCGAACTCCGCCGCCGCCTCGGCCGACGGGAAGGCCAGCGCCAGCCCGGCGGCGTGCGCCGGGTCGTGGTGCGGCACCGGCTCCAGGTCGCGCCCGATCCGGTCCGACAGCGCCGACAGCATGATGTCGCGGTGCCGCCCGCGCCGGGCGATCTGCGCACGCAGGCCGGCCAGCTGCGGACGCAGCACCGCCGCGGACAGCTCGGGCATCCGCAGGTTGACCCCGACGATCAGGTCCGCGTCGGCCCCGGCGAATCCGGCGCGTTCGTAGCTGCCGACGTCGTGGTACATCGACGCCCGCTCGAACAGCTTCGGGTCCCGGGTGACCAGGGCGCCGCCCTCGCCGGAGCGGATGTTCTTGTGCTGATTGAAGCTGAAGGCGCCGGCGTGGCCGATCGACCCGGCCGGGCGCCCCCGGTACGTGACGCCGATGGCCTGGCAGGCGTCCTCGATCACCACGAGGTCGTGGGCGGCCGCGACGTCCATGATCGTGTCCATGTCGGCGACATGGTTGAGCATGTGCACCGGCAGCACCGCCCGGCTGCGCGGGGTGATCCGGTCCTTGAGGTCGGCCGGGTCCATCGTGAGCGAGGCGTCGACCTCGACCAGGACCGGCACGGCGCCGACGGCGAGTGCCGCGGCGGCCGTCGACACCCAGGTATAGGCGGGGACGAGCACCTCGTCGCCGGGGCCGACCCCGGCGCCGACGAGTGCCGCGACCAGGGCGCTGGTGCCGCTGTTGACGGCCAGTGCGTGCGAGGTCCCGAGGAACCCGGCGAGCTCGGACTCGAACCGTGCGACCTCCGAGCGGTCGCCGCCGGTGAAGCGGCCCAGCTCCCCGCGCCCGAGGACCCGGACCGTCGCGGCCATCCCCCGTGCGGTCGTCGCCATGGCGGCGAGTCCCATACCGTGCTCCTCCGGATGCGAACCGTGTGAACCGGACACGACGGTACCGGGCGGGTCGGCACGCCCCCGGCGACGGGAGGCTGGGAGCAGCCACAGCGTCCTCACAGCCGAGCCGGGGCACCATCGGTGGCAGTACCGCACCACGTTCGGAAGGAACCGCCCTCCATGCTCATCGACACCCGGCGCGCGCTCCCCGGCTCCATCTTCGAGGCCGAGGTCTGCGTGATCGGCAGCGGTCCGGCCGGGGCCGCGGCCGCGACCGAGCTGGCCGACCGCGGCCTGCGCGTCGTCGTCCTGGAGGGTGGCGGCCCGGGTCTGAGCCGCACCGCCCGCGACACCTACCGGGGCATCACCGGGCGGGGCAAGCACGACCCGGTCGACGCCGTCCGGCAGAAACGCCTCGGCGGCACCTCCCTGGTGTGGGGCGGGCGCTGCGCCCCGCTCGACGACGTCGACTTCTCCGACCGCGAGTGGATGCCCGGTGCCGCGTGGCCGATCCGGCACGAGGAGCTGCGCGCCTGGTACCCGGCCGCCCAGCGGCACCTCGACGCCGGCGCCTGCGAGTACTCGGCCCCGGAGTCGGGCTTCCCGGCTGCCCCAGCCGGGATCCACAGCGACACCCTGCGCTGGGACGACCTGTGGCGCTGGAGCCCGCCGACGTCGTTCGCACCGACCGTGGAGAACATGGCGAAGGCGGGGCGGATCCGGCTGTTCCTGCACGCCACCGTCGCCCGTCTGGAGCGCGACCCGGTGTCGGGCACCGCGACCGAGGCCGTCGTCGTCCCGCGGCCGGGATGCGACATCCGGATCCGGGCGCGGCACTTCGTCGTCGCGGCGGGGGGCCTGGAGTCGGTCCGGATCCTGCTCGCCTCCGACGGCTACGGCGGCACCGGGACCGGAGCCGGGATCGGCGACGAGTACGGCCAGGTCGGGCGGCACTACATGACCCACCCGGTGGGCGAGGTCGGGCGGCTGCGGCTGACCACGGCCGGGCGCACGCTGGGCCTGGGCTACCTGCCCACCGACGACGGCGTCTACGCCCGCCGGATGCTCTCGCTGTCCCCGCAGGTCCAGGCCGACCACCGGCTGGGCAACCTGAAGGCAGCGCTGTGGTTCGCCGACCCGAAGGACGCCGAGCACGGCGACGCGCTGCTGTCGACGTTCGCGCTGACCTACTGGGGCCTGGGCAAGCTCCGCACCGGGTTCAAGGCCGCCGGGACGCACGCCCAGTACAGCCACACCACCGACATCGGCCACCACGTGCGCAACGTCGCCGCCGACCCGCTGCGGGTGGCACGCTTCGCCCGTGGGTGGGCCCGGCCGCGGATCACCGGGGAGCGGCGGGTGCCGTCGTTCATGCCGCTGGACTCCGCGCACTGCCGGCTGCGGTTCGACGCCGAGCAGACCCCCGACCCGGGGAACCGGGTCACGCTCGACCGCGAGCGCGACGCGCTGGGCCAGCACCGGCTGCGGGTCGACTACCGGGTCTCCGCCGCTGACCGGGAGGCGATCGTGACGTCGCTGTCCCTGATCGGCAAGGAGCTGGAGCGGACCGGGCTCGCCCACGTCGACCTGTCCGACGTGGAGCACGTGTACGACATGGACATGACCGACGGCACCCACCAGATGGGGCTGCTGCGCATGTCGGACTCGCCGCGCACCGGCGTCGTGGACCCGGAGTGCCGGGTGCACGGCACGCCGAACGTGCACATCGCCTCCAGCGCGGTGTTCCCGTCGGCCGGGGCGGTCGGGCCGACGCTGGCGCTGGTCGCGCTGGCCTGCCGGACCGCGGAGCTGATCACGGCCGACGTCCGGGGCTGAGCCCGCGCGGTCAGCCGCGCAGCAGCGTGACCCCGGTCCCGGCGTCGTCGAGCGCCGCCCACATCTCCTCGAGGGGAAGTGGGCGGTGCCGGGTCCGGGTGATCACCGCGTGCGACGGCGTCGGGACGAACGGGAACACCGCCGCCAGCCCGGCGACGGTCTCGCAGAGCCGCTGGGCGGCCGCGGCCAGGGACCGGACGTCGGCGCCGGGCAGCAGGAGGAGGAATTCCTCGCGCCCGACGCGCACCGGCCGCCCGGCGGACCCGACCTGCCCGGTGAGCAGCCGGGCGATCCCGCGGAGCACCGCGGTCTCGGCACGGAACCCGTGTCGCCGGGTCATCGACCCCAGCCCGTGCACCCGCAACAGCACCAGGCCCAGGGGCAGGGTGCCCGGGGCGGACCCGTCGAGCCAGCGGTCCAGGAACGCCCGGGTCGGCAGCCCGCTGCGCGGGTCGCGCTCGGCGCCGGGTTCGAGCTCGTCGAGCCGGGTCTGCGCGGCGTCGGCGCGGCGGCGTTCCAGTGACAGCTCACGGGCGAGGGCGTCCGCGGCGGCGTCGTAACGGTGGTCGGTGGCCGTGCCGGGGATGGGGACGACCCGGGAGAGCACCTCGTCGAGGCCGCCGGTGTGCCGCGAGCCGAGCCGCGCGCCGAGCTGGTGACGCAGCCGCAGCAGCTCGGAGTGGGCGTCGGCGTGCCGGAACGACCAGCGGGCGGAGAACAGCCTGCCCCGCTCCAGCGAGCGCGCCGCCCCGTCGACGGCCTCCAGGTCGTGGGCGACGACGGTCGCCCCGGACCGCGGCGTCAGGACGGTGACGCTCCACTCGCGGGCCGCGTCCTCGCCGTCGGTGAGACGGACGTGCCCGAGGCCGTCGGGGAACCCGTCGGGGGCGTCGCCGACGGTGGCGACGGGGCGCCGTCCCCGCAGACGGCGGCGAGCCGGTCCCAGACGCCGAGTGCCGGCCGGAGGTACTCCGACCGCTGGACGAGTCCGACGACCGCCATCGGCCGGTCCCGGGACGGGGCGAGGGCGAACTCCTCGATCGCCAGGGCGAGCGCGTCGAGCAGCGGCTTCGTGACGGTCCGTGAGGGGCGGTGCGCGACGCCGGGCATGAGTGTGGAGTCCCCGGCACTGATCACTCACGCCTCACTCATTTGCAGTAACGCTTGTCACAGAGTTATACGTGTGTGAACGGTTAAGCGGTTGCCTGTGTGATGCGAGTCTCGGTCCCTCCCCGTAACAGTGCGGCGGCAAGTACCGCACCGATCACGAAGAGTGATGATCCGATCCACATGGCGCTCGTGAACCCCGGCCCGAACGACGCCGGGTCGGCGGGGGCGTCCCCGCGGATCCCCGCGATCGCGGGTACGGCCGCGACCGCGAGCAGGCCCGCGGCCCGCGCGATCGCGTTGTTGACCCCCGACGCGACGCCCGCGTGCCGGTCCGCCGCCGCGTCGAGCACCGCCGTGGTCAGCGGCGCGACGGCC
>NZ_WWFY01001242.1:0-5152 GCF_009864975.1 Pseudonocardia sp. SID8383 | reverse complement strand
TTCTGGGCCGACCCGGACACCGTGCGCCACGGGACCGGGCGCCGACCGGCCCGCCTGCCCGCCGTCGACCGGCTCGACCTGCTCGACTCCGGCGTGCTGCGCCACGGCACCGACGTCCGCGACGGGGCCGTCCCGCCCGGCCACGACGAGCTGGTCCGCGGCTCGGCCGGGTTCCTCGTCGAGCGGGTCGACGACGCCTGGCTCGCCGGGGTCGCCGACCCGGCCGCACTGCTGGCCCGCGGGCCGCGCGCGGTCACCAAGACGGTGCTGTTCCCGGTCCGGTTCCTGCACACCCTCACGACCGGGGAGATCGGCCGCAACGACGCCGCCGTCGCCTCCTACGACGGCGCCCACCGCGACCTGGCCCGGGCCGCCCTGCGGTGGCGCGACGGGGCGCTCGGCGAGCGGGTGGCGGCCTGGACCCTGCTGACCGACCACCTGGCGGGCCTGTACCGGGAGTGCGTCGACGCCCATCTCGCGGCGCTGCCCGGTGACGACCCCGCCGTCACCGGGCTGCGGGCGCTGCGCGACGCCCTGGCGGTGCTCACTGCTTCGCGGGCCTCCGTCCCACGAACGCCCCGATCCCGGTGACCGCGCGCCCCACGACCAGGGTGTTGATCTCCTTGGTGCCCTCGTAGGAGTAGAGGGCCTCGGCGTCGTTGAAGAACCGGCCGACCTTGTTCTCCAGCAGGATCCCGTTGCCGCCGAACACCTCCCGGGCCCGGGCGACCGCGTCGCGCAGCATCAGGGTGGCCTGTCGCTTGGCCAGGGCCGCCTGCTCGTCGCGGAAGGTGCCGTCGTCCTGCATCTGGGCGACCCTGACCGCCATCCCCAGCGAGGCGACGACGGCGCCCAGGATCGACACGAGGTGGTCCTGGACCAGCTGGAAGGACGCGATGGGCTGCCCGAACTGGACGCGTTCGACGGCGTAGTCACGGGCCAGCTCGAACACGCCCGCCATCGCGCCGACCGCGTTCCAGGCGACGCCGCCACGGGTCACCCGCAGTACCCGGTTCGTGTCGGCGAAGCTCTGTGCGCCGGGCAGCCGGTTCGCCTCCGGCACGCGCACGCCGTCGAAGGTGAGGTCGGCGTTCTGCACGGTGCGCAGCGCGAGCTTGCCCTCCATCTTGGTGGCGGTGAACCCGGGCATGTCCTTCTCGACGACGAAGCCCTTGACCGAGTCGTCCGCCACGTCGCGGGCCCACACGATCACCAGGTCGGCGAAGGTGCCGTTGCCGATCCAGCGCTTGGCGCCGTCCAGCACCCACTCGTCGCCCTCGCGGCGAGCGGTGGTCTCCAGCCCGCCCGCGACGTCGGACCCGCCGTGCGGCTCGGACAGCGCGAACGCGCCGATCCTCTCCATCCGGCGCATGGCCGGGAGCCAGCGGTCCTTCTGCTCCGGCGACCCGCACAGGTCGATCGAGGTCAGCGCGAGCCCGGCGTGCACGCCGAAGAACGTGGCCATCGACGGGTCGACGCGGGACAGCTCCATCGACACGAACGAGGTGAGCAGCCGCGAGTAGGCGGGCCGGTCCGGCCACTCCCGTGCCAGCCCGACGACGTCGAGCTCGGCGAACCCCGGGATCAGCTCGTGCGGGAACTCCGCGCGGTCCCAGTACGCGTCGGCGATCGGGGCGATCTGCTCCTCGGCGAAGGACCGGACCCGGGAGAGGATCTGCTGTTCCTCGGGGGGGAGCAGGTCGACGTAGCCGAAGAGGTCGGCGGGAAGCGGTGCGGTCATGACTCCTCCATCTGCGACCGGGCGGCGAGTACGGAGGTCTCGGCGCGGTCGCGTGCGGTGGTGAGGGCCTCGCGGCTGGGGCCGTAGGCGTCCTCGGTGGCGGTGCTGATCGCCTCGACGGTGTCCGGGTCGAGGGTGGGGTCCCCCAGGTCGGCCCATCGGCGCGCCATCCCCGGGCCGAGGTGCTCGAGCAGGTGTCGCAGGCCGCCGTCGCCGCCGCCGAGGTGGAGGCTCAGGAACGGTCCGCCGGTCGCCCAGCGCGGACCGAGCGCGCCGGTGACCACGCGGTCGAGCTCGGCGGGGGAGACCACACCGTCACGGACGAGGGAGACGGCCTCGCGGAACAGCGCCGACTGCAGCCGGTTGCCGACGAAGCCGTACACCTCCTTGTGGATCTCGACCGGGTCCTTGCCGACCGAGCGCAGGAACTCCGCGGCCCGCGTGACGTTGTCGCGCGTGGTGCGCTTCCCGGCGACGAGCTCCACCAGCGGCAGGACGTGCGGCGGGTTGAACGGGTGCGCGACGAGCAACCGGGCGGCGGCGTCGTCGTCGAGCCGGGCGGCGACGTCGGTGGGCAGGATCCCCGAGGTGGAGCTGAGCAGCAGCGCACCGGCCGGGGCGTGCGCGGCCGCGGTCGCCCAGATGTCCTGCTTCACCTCCAGGCGCTCGGGTCCCTGCTCCTGGACGACGTCGGCACCGGCCACGGCGCGGGCGGGGTCCGGTTCGCAGACGACCCGCTCCAGCAGGTCCGCCGACCCGAACCGGCGCACACCGGCGTCGACGACCTCGGCCAGGTCCGGCCGCGGGTCGGTGACGACGACGTCGTGTCCGGCCGCGGCCAGCAGCACGGTCCAGGAGACGCCGATGGTGCCGGCACCGATCTCGGTGATCCTCACGATTCCTCCAGGTAGTCGTGCACGGTGGTGATCGGCGCGAGCGTGAGGTCGGTCAGCACGTGCGAGGCGGAGACGATCTCGCGCACCGGCAGGTCCGCCAGCGGTGCGAGGACGTGGTCGAACAGCTGCAGCCGGGCCGGTCCGGTGAACGCCCGCTTGACGGTCAGGTCGGTGATCCGGGTGCGGACCAGCCGGGCGTCGACCGGTCCCGATCGGCCCGGCACGAGCTTGACCATGAAGGTCGGCACACCGACCTGCGCGGCGGCCTCCGCCGGATCGAGCTCGGTGTGCTGGTAGGCCATGGTCGCGACGGCCACCGGCAGCGAGCCCTTGTGCAGGGTGCCGACGAGCGCACCGTCCTCGACGCCCAGTCGTGGTGTGCCGAACGCCTTCGGGTAGGCGCTCTGCTCGCGCCCGGCGAAGGTCGCCGGTGCGTTGTCCAGCCACATGCCGTGCAGGTACTCACCCTCCTCGCCGTCGAAGGAGCACGCCAGCGCCTGCCCGGACTCGGTGTAGGGGCCGAAGCCGTCGACGTCGCCCATGTGCATGACCTCGAACCGGACCAGCGGCTCCCCGGCCACCAACGGCTCGGGCAGCGCGCGACGGAACGCGTCGGGATCGGTGCGGTAGACGACGTTCAGGTACTCGCGGTCGGTGAACCGGTGCGGTCCCGGCGTGAACGCGGGCGCGGTCAGCGGGGTGGTTCCGGCGGCGAGGACGTCGGCGGCCCTCATCGGGCGAGCACCCCGTCGGCGACCAGCGCGGCGATCTCGTCGTCGGTGCGGCCCAGCTCGCGCAGCACGTCGGCGCCGTCGGCGCCCAGCGCGGGGGCCGGGGTGCGCATCCCGCCCGGGGTGGCGGTGAACCGGACCGGGAAGCCGATGGACCGGTAGCGGCCCTCGGTGGGGTGCTCGGCCTCGGTGAGCAGGCCGCCGTCGGTGACGTAGGGGTCGGTCTCGGCGTCGTCGACGGCGAGGACGGGCGCGAACGGGACCGAGTACTGCGCGCACAGCTGCGCCCACTCGTCGGTCGTGCGCCGGGGGGCCAGCTCGCCGATCAGCGCGTACAGCTCGGGCTGGTGCGCGGCCATCGCGGCGGAGGTGGCGAACCGCTCGTCGGCGGCGAGGTCGTCGCGGCCGGCCGCGGTGAAGAAGTCGGCGATGTTGCGCGGGGTGTAGGGCAGGATGCAGGCCCAGCCGTCCTTCGTCGCGACGGCCTCGTGCCCGGCGGCCATCGACCGGTTGAACCCGGTCGGGCCCTCCGCGGGCACGAAGGTGTGCCCGGACAGGTGCTCCACCAGGTTGAACGCGAGCAGTGTGTCGGTCATCGGGACCTCGACCAGCTGCCCCTCGCCGGTGGCCCGCTGGTGGATCACCGCGGCCAGCGTGGAGTAGGCGATCGTCAGCGCGCAGACCTTGTCGGCCAGGATCGTCGGCGCGTAGGAGGGGGTGCCGGTCGCCCGGCGCATCAGGTCCACCATCCCCGACGACGCCTGCACGATCTCGTCGTAGGCGGCGCGGTCGGCGAGCTCGGAGTCGCTGCGGAAGCCCTGCGCGCGGACCTGGACCAGGCGCGGGAAGCGCTCGGCGACCCGCCCGGGGTCGAGCCCGAGCCGGTCCAGCGCGCCGGGGCGCATGTTCGTCACGAGGACGTCGGCGGTGTCGAGCAGGTCGTCGAGCACCGCGCGGCCGGCGTCGGTCTTGAGGTCGAGCGCCACCGAGCGCTTGTTGCGGTTCACGTTCAGCGCGAGCGCGCCCATCCCGGGGTTGCGCTGCGGCAGCGTGCGGCGGGTCATGTCCCCGGCCGGCGGCTCGATCTTGATCACCTCGGCGCCCAGGTCGCCCAGGATCTGGCAGGCGTACGGGCCCATGACCACCGACGCCAGGTCGATCACCCGCAGCCCGTCCAGTGCGCCACCCATGTCGTGCTCCCCTTGGTCGGTCCCCATCATGTTCTCCATGAGCATGGCTAACTTCTCTCGCTCCTGCGAGCTAGCCTTACCCATATGCGTAACCACCACCGGACCGTGGACCGGGTGGCCGGTCTGCTGGAGGCCGCCGCCCGCCGGCCCGACGGCAGCTCCCTGTCGGCGCTGGCCCGCCGCGTCGGCGCCCCGGTGTCCTCGGTGCAGAAACTCGTCGACGGCCTGGTCGCCACCGGCTACCTCGACGAGCGCGACCGTCGGTACACCCTGGGCCCCGCGCCGTGGATGCTCGCGGCGAGAGCGGGGGAACCACCCGTCCCGGCGATCCCGCACGAGGCGCTCGACCAGCTCGCCCGGCACACCGGGCTGCCGGTGCTGCTCGCCGCCCGGATCGGCGACGACGCCGTCTACCTCGACTGGGCGGGCGCCGACGAGGGTTTCGACGTGGCGCTGTCGGCGCGGGTCCGCGCGCCGCTGCCCGACACCGCGGCCGGCCGGGTCCTGCTCGCCCACCTCGGCCCGGCCGAACGCAAACGGGTCGCGCTCGCCGCGCACGAGGGTGATCCCGGCGCCGCCGCCGCGCTCCTCGAC
>NZ_WWFY01001241.1:0-5855 GCF_009864975.1 Pseudonocardia sp. SID8383 | reverse complement strand
TCCCACCAGTTGCAGCCGTGCTCGAGATAGCCGTCGAGCCAACCCGCCGCGACCGCGCACAGGTCCAGCGACGCCGCGCCGGCCCGGCGCACGTCGCGGACCTCGGGGAGCATCGCGGCGACCATCCGGGCCTGGCGGGCGCGCCGCTCGGCGCGGTAGGCGAATCCGGTACCGACCAGGGACTGGCCCAGCTCGGTCGTCGCCGCGGCGCGCAGGGGGCGCCCGTCGAGGGTCGCGCCGAGACCGCGTCCGGCCGACCAGAGCCGCCCGGAGGCGGGCTCGGACACGGCACCGGCGACGCCCTCCCCGTCGAGGACGGCGGCGACCGAGATCCCGTACCAGGGCAACCCGTAGAGGTAGTTCACGGTGCCGTCGATCGGGTCGACCACCCAGCGCGCGGCGGCGGCGTCGCCCGCGCCCTCCTCCCCGTACACCGGCTCGCCGGGGCGCAGCTGCGCGAGCCGGTCACGGACGAAGCGCTCCACCGACGCGTCGGAGGCGGTGACGACGTCGGTCGGCGAGGACTTCGTCGTGACTCCGTCGTCGTGCGGTGCGGGCAGGCCGCGCAGGTGCTCCGCGGCCTCGGCCGCGACCTGCTCGGCGACGGCGCGCAGGGTGGCGGGATCGCTGCTCTCGTGCGGGCTCACCACCCCATCCGACCACGTGCGGAGCCACCCGGACGCGCGGGGCGGCGTGAGGTGCGTCCCCCCGGCCGGTACGCAGTTACAATGGAACGCGTACCCCGTCTCCGGGACGCGCGGCGACCACCATCGACGCCGGCGACCGAGGCGGTGGCAGGACAGGACATCCCGGCCGTCGTGGCCTCGTCTCCCCCGACGAGCGCGCCGCGACCGGGCCGCGTAACGACTCCAGCGCACGTAGCGAGAGGGCCCAGGTGGCAGCCGCAGACTCCGCAGCACGCAGCGACTCGACCGTCGAACCGACGTCGGGTACCGCATCCCGCAGCCGCCGTACTTCCGGCACCACGAGCACCGCGTCGGCGACGACCGGCACCGCCAAGAAGCCGGCCGCACGCACCCGCAAGCCCGCCGCGGCGGGTGGCACGGCGACCAAGGCCGCGCCGAAGACCGGCCCGCGCAAGGCCGCCCCGAAGAAGGCCTCCACCAAGAAGGCCGACGGCGACGAGCCCGACGCCGACGGCGACGAGGTCGTCCTCGAGGACTCCGAGATCGACGCCTCGGACATCGAGGCCGACCTCGCCGAGGCCGCGAAGGAGGAGACCGCCGACGAGTCGTCCGACGACGATGACGACGACTCCGACGACGAGACCAACACCGGCAAGAACCGGGTGGCACCGACCACCCGGGCGTCGCAGCAGAAGTCGGCGGACTTCGTCTGGGACGAGGAGGAGTCCGAGGCCCTGCGCCAGGCGCGCAAGGACGCCGAGCTCACCGCCTCGGCCGACTCGGTCCGCGCGTACCTGAAGCAGATCGGCAAGGTCGCGCTCCTCAACGCCGAGGAGGAGGTCGAGCTCGCGAAGCGCATCGAGGCCGGCCTCTACGGCGCCGAGCGCATCCGCAAGGTGTTCGAGTCCAACGAGAAGCTGTCCCCGCAGCTGCGGCGCGACCTGCGCTGGATCGTGCGGGACGGCGAGCGCGCCAAGAACCACCTGCTCGAGGCGAACCTCCGGCTCGTGGTCTCGCTGGCCAAGCGCTACACCGGCCGCGGCATGGCGTTCCTGGACCTGATCCAGGAGGGCAACCTCGGCCTCATCCGTGCGGTCGAGAAGTTCGACTACACCAAGGGCTACAAGTTCTCGACCTACGCCACGTGGTGGATCCGGCAGGCCATCACCCGCGCGATGGCCGACCAGGCCCGCACCATCCGCATCCCGGTGCACATGGTGGAGGTCATCAACAAGCTCGGCCGCATACAGCGTGAGCTGCTCCAGGATCTCGGGCGTGAGCCCACTCCCGAGGAGCTCGCCAAGGAAATGGACATCACCCCGGAGAAGGTGCTGGAGATCCAGCAGTACGCCCGGGAACCCATCTCCCTGGACCAGACCATCGGCGACGAGGGCGACTCGCAGCTCGGTGACTTCATCGAGGACTCCGAGGCCGTCGTCGCGGTCGACGCGGTGAGCTTCACCCTGCTGCAGGACCAGCTGCAGTCGGTGCTGGCGACGCTGTCCGAGCGCGAGGCGGGCGTCGTCCGGCTGCGCTTCGGTCTCACCGACGGCCAGCCGCGCACCCTCGACGAGATCGGCCAGGTCTACGGCGTGACCCGCGAGCGGATCCGTCAGATCGAGTCGAAGACGATGTCGAAGCTGCGGCACCCGTCGCGGTCCCAGGTGCTGCGCGACTACCTGGACTGAGCACCACCCGTTCCACGACGAGGGCCCCGCCGGACGATCCGGCGGGGCCCTCGTCGTCCGCGGTCAGAACAGGTCCGGCGTCGCCGGTGCGACGTCGTCGAGGAACGCGGTGATCGCCGGGACGAGGGTCGCCGTCTCCCCCACCAGGCCGATGTGGGAGGTCGCGGGCAGCACCACCAGGGGCGCACGGGGGACCTCCTGCAGCATCCCGGTCGCCGCGGCCCCTTCGTCACCGCCGCCGAGCAGGCGGAACATCTCCACCGCGTGCTCGGGCCGCACGCCGTCGGCGTCGCCGACGATCACCATGGACCGGGCCGTGATCGCACGCATCCGGTCGTCGGGGATCTCCTGGTCCTCAGCGTTGAGGACCTTCACCTTCTGCACCCAGGCCGCGAACGCGACGGGGTCCAGCGTGTGCTCCAGGAACGCGGACTCGACGGGCGAGCCGGCCAGTGTCGTCGCGTCCATCCCGGTGATCGCGGCGTGCACGGCGGGGTACCAGCCGTCGCGGCGGAACGTCGCGGCCATCACGACCAGCTTGCCGACGAGGTCCGGGTGCCGGAGCGCGAGCTGCAGCGCCACGCCGCCGCCCTGCGAGTAGCCCATCACGTCCGCCCTGTCGACGCCCAGGCCGCGGAGCAGCGCCGCGGCGTCGTCGGCGAACTGCTCGTAGGACAGCGCACGGGGCGCGTCCGGTGTCCGGCCCTGGCCCTGCATGTCGGCGACGACCACGGTGCGGTCGTCGGCGAGCCCGGCCGCCCAGGCCGCCATCGAGCCGGCGGCCATGAACGCGCCCGGGAGCAGGAGCAGCGGTGGCGACGTCCCGAGCTCGCCGTACATCTCGTGGTACAGGTCCAGACCGTTGACCGGCAGGTGCCCGCTCGAGGTCGGCGACGGGGTGATGGTGGCCGCTCCGGTCATGGTGTCTCCCGCGGTGGGTCGAGGGTCCGGCCCTCTACCGACCGTGCCGGGGCCGCGGACTCATCGGCCCCGGCAGCGCCGTCAGCCCGTCTTGGACAGCTGCCCGCGCACCGCGCCGGTCCGGTACTGCTCGGTGTGGGTGTCGACGAACCAGGCGGCCGGGTTGGCCTCCAGGTCCTTGACCGTGAACCCGGCGCCGGTGTCGACGCCGCCGACGACCACGCCGGTGGTGAACGGCCCCTGCAGGCAGCCCGTGCTGGTCATCGGACCACCGGGCGGGCCCTGCGGGTCCGGGAATACCATCCGCGGGTTGCCGGACTCGTTCGGCTGCCCCTCCTGCAGGTGCGTGGCGGTCCGCGCGGGGCTGCTGAACGGCGGGGTGACCCCGGTCATCCGGATGTCGTAGCAGACGATGTCCTGCTGGCTGTTCAGGCGCAGGGTGAACTGTCCGCTCGCGCCCTGCTGGCCGGGCACCGGTGCGCCGTCGTCGGCACGGACCGCGTCCGGGGTCAGGGTCGCGGTGAGCGTGCTGGTGAACGTGGGGGGCTCCGGTACGGGTGCGTCCTCGGCCAGCGCCGGTGACGCGGTGAATGCCAGTGCCGCCACCGCGCAGAGCGCGCCCCCGGCCCACCTGGTCGACCACGGTCCCATCGGTTCCCCCTCGTGTTCCACGCGTCGCTGCGGGGCAAGCATGCGGACACCGGGGGCCCGGCCGCGCCACCTCGGGGCGTTGTCGACCGCTTCGTGTGGGGCACCGCCCGATACGGTTTCGACCGGCCGATCGGGGGCAGGGCCGCCGAAAACCGGGCGATTCTGTCGGGGGTCGCGGTTAACGTCGATCATCGACGGCGCCGGAGATCCCGTAGCGCGGTCTCGTCGGGGGGTCGGGGGTGCGCGCGCTGTCCTGGCGTCGGCTGGGTGGACCGCTGTCGGTCGTGGCGGTGGGCGCCGCGGTGGTGGCCGCAGTGGCGGAGGCGACGGCGGCGACCGTGGTGGGGGCGGTGGTGAGCGGGCCGACGGCCACCCTGGTCGCTGTGCTGGCCGCGCTGCTGCTGGGCGCCGCCCTGCTGGACACCCTGGGCCGGGTCCTGTTCTCCGGGGTGGTCGGGCGCGCGGAGGGGAGGCTCCGGTCGGACCTCGTGGGGTCCGCGCTGGCGCAGCCGCTGCCCGCGCTGGAGGACCAGGCGGTCGGTGAGCTCCTCGACCGGGTCGACGACGACTGCCGCCAGCTCGCCCAGCTCATCCGGCGGATCGGCTGGGAGACCGGCCGCTCGCTGCTGCGCTCGGTCGTCGCGTGGATCGTCGCCGGGCTGGTGTTCTGGCCGGCGTTCGTCGTGTTCCCGCTGGTCGCCGCCGTGATCGTGCTGGTGGCGCGGCCGTTGACGCCGCAGATCGCGCAGGCCAAGGTCGCCGAGGAGACGGCCTGGTCGGACCACGCGGCGCAGCTGGAGGAGGCGGTCGCCGGGCAGGACGACGTGCGCACCTCGCTGGGCCAGCCGCACGTGGTGGCCGGGTTCGCCCGCCGGGCGGCGACGGTCGTCGCGCGCACCCACGAGGTGTGCCGGATCGCGACCCGGCTCGGGCTGCGGACGGGCACCGTCGCGCACGCGCTGCTCGGGGCGCTCGCGCTCGGCGGGGTGTGGCTGGTCGCCGGCGACCCGGGCGGGATCGCCGCGCTGGTCACGCTGTGGCTGCTGGTCACCGCGTTCGTCGGGCAGATCGACGCGGTCGTCGACCGGATGCCCGACATCCAGGCCGGTCTGGGTGCGCTCACCCGGGTGTCGTCGCTGCTGGAGACCGAGCGGGAGCCCGAGGGCGGCCGTCCGCTGCCGCCGGGGTCCGCGTCGGTGGAGCTGCGCGGACTGACCGCCGGATACGACGACGGGTTCCGCCTGGGCGGGATCGACCTGACCGTGCCGGCCGGGACGACGTGCGCGCTGCTCGGCCGCACCGGCTCGGGGAAGTCGACGGTCACCAAGGTGCTCTCGCGCGCCGTGGAGCCGCCGCGCGGGCAGGTGTTCCTGGCCGGGGTCGACGTGCGCGACCTGGACCTGGACGGGCTGCGCCGCGCGGTCGGCGTGGTCACCCAGCGCACCGAGATCCTGGCGGCGACGCTCGCGGAGAACGTCACACTGTTCGACCCCGCCGTCCCGCGCGGCGCGGTCGAGGCCGCGACGGCCGCGCTGGGTCTCGACGAGTGGGTCGAGGCCCTGCCCGACGGCCTGGACACCCGCCTCGGCACCGGCGGGATCGCACTGTCCTCCGGCGAGGAGCAGCTGGTGGCCTTCGCCCGGCTGCTGGTGCGCGACGTCGCCGTCGTCGTGCTGGACGAGGCCACCGCGCGGATGGACCCGCGCACCGAGGAGCGGGTGACCCGCGCGTCGCGGGCGCTGCTCGCGGGCCGCACCGGGATCGTCGTGGCGCACCGGCTGTCGACGATCCGCCGCGCCGACGCCGTCGCGGTGCTGTCCGACGGCCGCCTCGTCCAGCACGGGGCGCGGGAGCAGCTGGCCGCCGAGCCGGGCCGCTACGCCGACCTGCTCGCCGCGGACCGGTCCCTGCCCGGGTCCACGGGCGCCACCGGGGCCGTACTGACCGG
>NZ_WWFY01001240.1:0-6344 GCF_009864975.1 Pseudonocardia sp. SID8383 | reverse complement strand
CGGTGCCGATCGGCAGGTAGCAGGCCACCGGGCCGGGTGTCGCGGCGGCGAGCGCGCACAGGTGCGCGGACAGCGCGGCGGTCGTCGCCAGCCGGTCGGCGACCGGGCGCCCGCGACGCGCCGCCAGCAGCGTGCGCCGCAGTGACCGCTTGGCGTCAGCGGCTCGCCCACCCTGATCAGGCGACGATCCACCCCTGTCCTCCGCGCGAGCCGTCACGGCTCCAGGCTAGAGCTGTGGCTAGGCTCGCCGACCATGAGCGTGCAGACGTCCAGCGGCACCGGGGCCTTCCGCACCGCCGTCGTCCCGGCGGCGGGTCTGGGCACCCGGTTCCTGCCGACGACCAAGGCCGTGCCGAAGGAGCTGCTCCCCGTCGTCGACACGCCCGGGATCGAGCTGGTCGCCGCGGAGGCCGCCGAGGCCGGCGCACAGCGGCTGCTGATCGTGACCTCCCCCGGCAAGGACTCGGTCGCGGCCTACTTCCGCAACGACGACGAGCTGGTGAAGACCCTGGAGCGCCGCGGCAAGGGCGAGCTGGCCGACAAGGTCCGCCGCGCTCCCGGCCTGCTCGAGGTCGACTCGGTGTACCAGTACGAGCCCAAGGGCCTCGGCCACGCCGTCGCCCAGGCCGGCCCGGCACTGGCCGACGACGAGCAGGCCGTCGCCGTCCTGCTGCCCGACGACCTGGTCCTCCCGACCGGGGTCCTCGCCCGCATGGCGCAGGTCCGCGAGGAGCACGGCGGCAGCGTCCTCTGCGCCTTCGACGTGCCGCGCGAGCAGATCTTGGCCTACGGCGTCTTCGAGGTCTCCGACACCGGCGACGACGACGTCAAGCAGGTCCACGGGATGGTCGAGAAGCCCGCCCCGGACGAGGCTCCGTCGACCTTCGCCGCGGCCGGTCGCTACCTGCTCGACCGTGCGATCTTCGACGCGCTGGACCGGATCACCCCCGGCGCGGGCGGTGAGCTGCAGCTGACCGACGCCGTCGCGCTGCTGATCTCCGAGGGGCACCCGGTACACGTCGTCGTGCACCGCGGCGGCCGCCACGACCTGGGCAACCCCGCCGGGTACGCGCGGGCCTACGTCGACTTCATGCTGCAGCACCCGGAGTACGGCGAGGACCTGCGGACCTGGCTGAACGAGCGACTGAAGGACTGAGAGTGCGCACGGTCACCGATCACCTGTCCCGGATCCTGGACGTGGCGGTGCGCCCGGCCCCGGTGCGCGTCGCGATCACCGACGCGCAGGGGCTGCGCAGCGCCGAGGAGGTCGTCGCGGCGCGTCCGCTGCCGGTCTTCGACCAGGCCGCGATCGACGGCTACGCGGTGCGCAGCGTCGACGTGGCCGGGGCCACCGACGCCTCCCCGGTCACCGTCCCGGTGGTGGGCGAGATCGCCGCCGGGTCGCGTCAGCCGCTGCGGCTGCAGCCCGGCCAGGCCGTCCGCGTCGCGGCGGGGGCGCCGCTGCCGACCCTCGCCGACGCCGTCGCACCGCTCGGGTGGACCGACGGCGGCACCGCGCGCCTCACCATCCGCCGCGGCGTGCCGTCGGCCGGCTTCGTGCGCCGGGTGGGGGAGGACGTCCAGTCCGGTGACGTCGCCGTCCGCGAGGGCGACGTCGTCGGCTCGGCCCAGGTCGCGATGCTCGCCGCCGCGGGCCGGGACAAGCTGCTGGTGCACCCGCGGCCGCGGGTCTCGGTCGTCTCGGTCGGCGACGAGCTGGTGGAGGTGAGCCGCTCGGCGTCGTCCGGGCAGGTCGCCGACGTCTGCTCGCACGCCGTGGTCGCCGCCGCCCGCGAGGCGGGCGCGGAGACCAACCGGCCCCGCACCGTCGGCGGCAGCGCCGCGGAGATCCGTGGCGCCGTCGAGGACCTGCTGCCGGCGTCCGAGATCGTCGTGGTCTGCGGTGCGGGCGGCGGGACGACCGCGGCCGAGGCCAGGAGCGGGCTGGCCGACCTCGGTGGCATCGACGACACCCGCGTCGCGATGCACCCCGGTTCCGCGCAGGGCTACGGCCGGCTCGGCCCGGACGCCGTGCCGGTGTTCCTGTTCCCGTCGCACCCGGCGACCGCGCTGGTGCTGTTCGAGGTGTTCGTCCGGCCGCTGATCCGGCTGGCGCTGGGCCAGGAGCCGATGCGGCGCACCTGGACCGCCCGGCTGACCTCCCCGATCGTCTCCCCGGCCGGGCGTCGGTCCTACATCCCGGCGCGGCTGCTGCGCTCCGACGACGGCGGCGAGCTGCTCGCCCAGCCGCTCGGTGTGTCGGGCACCCACCTGCTGGCGGTGCTGTCCGAGGTCAACGCGCTGGCGGTCATCGACGAGGACGTGACCGAGATGACCGTCGGTGAGCACGTCGAGCTGGTTCCCCGCGGGCGGAACTGAGCCGCGTGCCGCCGTCCGCCGTCCCCGAACCGCCCGGCGGTCACCCCGGCTGGCCCGCCGTCCTCGGACCGCTGCGGGTGCGCGGGCACGAGGTGGGGCTGCGCCCGGTGCGGCTGCGTGACGGCGGTGACTGGGCCCGGATCCGGGTGCGCGACGAGCACTTCCTGCGTCCCTGGGAGCCGACGACCCACGGCGGGTGGTCCCGCCGCAACTCCGGGGTGGAGTGGCCCGGCCGCTGGTGGCTGCTGCGCGGGGCCGCCCGGCGCGGGCTGTCGCTGCCGTTCGCGATCACCGTCGACGGAGCGATGGCCGGCCACGTCATGGTCGGCAACGTCGTGCGGGAGCCGCTGCTGTCGGGCTACGTCGGCTACTGGCTCGACTCGACCCTGGGCGGGCGGGGGATCACCACCGCGGCCGTCGCTCTCGTCCTCGACCACTGTTTCGGCCCGGTGCGGCTGCACCGCGTCGAGGCCACGGTCCGCCCGGAGAACGTGGCCAGCATCGCGGTGCTCGCCCGGCTCGGGCTGCGCCGCGAGGGACTGTTGCAGCGCTATCTCGACGTCGACGGCGCCTGGCGCGACCACTACGCCTACGCGGTGACCGCCGAGGAGGTCCCGCCGGGTGGTTTCGCGGCCCGGCTGGTGCGGGACGGACGCGCCTCGCGGTCCTGACCCTGCGCAGCGCCCACACCTCGCCTGATCACTCACCGGAGTCACACGTGTACCGCACGTCCCTGGTTTCGCACCCTCCGTCCGAGGGACCACGGCGCGTCGCGACCCGGGTGCGGAGGTCCGCCCGATTACGGTGATCGGTGGTGGCGCGGATCGGGGCCGTTCCACCGGGTGGACTGCGCCGGTCGGGGGAGGAGGCAGCCGTGCCCAGCTCTCTGATCTTCGTGGGTCTGGTCGTGCTCTGGCTGCTGATCCTCGTTCCGACCGTCGCCCGGCGCCAGCAGGAAGTGGCCCGGCTCAGCCCGGCGCTGCTGTCCGGGCGGGTGCTGGAACGTCCCGCGCGGCATCGACACCCGGAGGTTCTTGTGACACAGCGATCCGGTCCGTCCACGGTCGGCGAGCTGGCGGAGGCGCGGGACGACGTCCCCGCTCCCCGTGAGCGCTCCGACGAGGCCGACCAGTACGCCTACGACGACGTCGAGGACACCGAGATCGACGACGAGGGCCGCGTCCGCGGCCCCGGAGGCGACGACCACGGCGACCACCTCGTCGGCCACGACGACGCCGATCCCGACGAGCGGGTCCGGTCGGACCGGGAGCGCGACCCCCGGCCCGACGACGACCACGAGCCCGCCGGGCCCGTCGACGCCGACGACGAGCACGGGACCGGCGCCGACGGCCTCGACGAGGTCGACGGCCTCGACGAGGAGGGCTGGTCCCGCCCGCCGGCCCGCTACCGCCCCGGCCGCGGGGGCTTCGACCCCGAGGCCGCCGCCGCGGCCGCGCACGCCAAGTACGCGTTCCGCCAGCGCGTCGTGCTCGGTCTGCTGGTCCTGCTGCTCGCCGCCGGCGCGGCCGCGCTGCTGGTCTCGACGGTGTTCTGGTGGGTCACCGGTGTCGTCGGCGCCGGCCTGGTCGGCTACCTGACCTATCTGCGCCGCCAGGTCCGCATCGAGGAGGGCATCCGGGCCCGCCGCGCCGCACGCCTGGCCGGCACCCGGCAGTCCCCGGCCGCCGACGACCCCGAGCTCGACGAGTGGGCCCACCGCGGCCGCGACGCCTCCGCCGAGGAGCGGGCCGACGACGAGATCCGCGCGACCGCCGCCACCGTCACCACGGGCACCGACGAGGACGACGACTGGACCGCCGACGACGGCGAGCCCACCCGGGTCCGCGGCACCGGCGAGCCGCTGGGTGTGCTCCCGGCCCGCGGACGCACCGTCGAGGGGCCCGTCGGGACCGAGCACGAGTCGTCGCTCCCGCGTCTCGCCGCGGCCCCGCCGCCGCCGGTCCCGGCCGGGACGTCGCTGGTCGACGTGGACGCCGAGGAGGAGCCCGACGAGTTCGACACGGGCACCCCCCACCGGCGTGCGGTGGGCGAATAGGGGTCTGTTAGGGTTCTTCAGGTCAGCCCGCGAGGGCGGGCCTGAGACACCTGGGGCTGTAGCGCAGTTGGTAGCGCGTCTCGTTCGCATCGAGAAGGTCAGGGGTTCGATTCCCCTCAGCTCCACCACCACACGGCCGGACCCGACGGGTCCGGCGACGTGCCGGGCGTGGCGGGTGTCGGCGCCGCGGTCAGCCGTCACCGGCTCGCTCGGCGCCCGGCGGGAGGTCGAGTTCCCCGCCGTCGGTCAGCAGCTCGACCAGCCCCCGCGCCGCGGGGGACAGCGGGCGACGCGGGTCGTGGATCATGCAGATGTCGCGCTGCACCCGCGGTGCCCGCAGGGGGACACCGGCCAGCCCGGCGAAGGCGATCAGGGGCAGCACCAGCGCGGGGACGGCGGTCACGCCGAGACCGGCCGCGACCAGCCCGCCGACGGCCAGGATGTTGCGGGCCTGCACCACCGGTCCGGTCCGGACCCCCACCGCGGCCAGCACCCGGTCGGTGTCGGCGCGGATGCTGCTGCTCGGGTCGAAGACGACGAACGGCCGGCCCTCCAGCGCCGTCCAGGGCACCGCGTCCTCGCGGGCGAGCGGGTCGGTGACCGGGACGACGAGGTGGAACGTGTCGTGGACCAGCGGGGTCGCGTGCAGACCCGCCGGCAGCTCCCGCCCCACGGTCAGGCCGAGGTCGACGCTGCCGTCGCCGACCCGGCCGCGGACCTCCTCGGACAGCCCGTCGAGGACCTCGACCGACACCTCCGGCCGGGTCCGGCGGTAGCGCGCGAGCGCGGCGGGCAGCAGTCCGGCGGCCAGCGAGGGCAGCGCGGCCACCGACACGTGCCCCTGGACCCCGGCGACGTAGCCGGCCAAGTGGGCCATGGCCGTGTCGTGGGTGCCGACGACGTGCCGCGCGAGCTCGACGAAGGCCCGGCCCTCCACCGTCGCCGCCACCTCCCGGGTGGTCCGCCGGAACAGGGCCACACCGACCCTCCGTTCCACCTCCTGCACCGTGCGGGACAGCGAGGACTGGGCGACCCCTGCCCGTGCCGCCGCTCCCGAGAAGCCCCCGGCGTCGGCGACGGCGAGCACGGCGCGGAGCTGCCGGATGTCCAGATCGATGCGTGCCACGCATCAATGTATCGCGAATCGATGTTGGACAGTCAGGTGTCGCGCCCGTCACAGTGGCCCGGCTCCGCCAGAGAGGACCGACGATGGTGACTGTCCTGGGCTTCGTGACGATCGGGCTCATCCTGACCCTGCTGCTGACCCGACGGGTGTCGGCGGTGGTGGCGCTCGCCGGGGTTCCGGTGGTGACCGCTCTGATCGGCGGTTTCGGCCCCGCCGACATCGGGTCGTTCGTCTCCGACGGACTCTCCGGCGTCGTCGGGGTGACCACGATGTTCGTCTTCGCGATCGTGTTCTTCGGCGTCATGCGCGACGCCGGTCTGTTCGACCCGGTCGTCCGCCGGCTCGTGGCCCTGGCCGGCAACGCCCCGACGACGGTGTGCCTGGCGACCACCGCGCTCGCGATGGCCGCCCACCTCGACGGGGCCGGTGCCACGACCTTCCTCATCACTATCCCGGCGATGCTGCCGCTGTTCGACCGGCTCGGGATGAGCCGGGTGACGCTGACCGTGTGCGTCGGCATGGGCGCCGGGGTGATGAACCTGTTGCCGTGGGGCGGCCCGACGGCACGCGCCGCGACGACGGCGGGCGTGGACGCCAACGCGCTGTGGGTCCCGCTGATCCCGGCCCAGCTCGCCGGGATGGTGGCCGCGCTGCTGATCGCCTGGTTCCTCGGCCGCCGCGAGGGTCGTCGCGAGCCGGTGCGTGAGGCGGTCGGTGCGGCCGTCGTGGCGGAGCGGGTCCCCGCCGCGACCGCCATCGGCCCGGAGGCGGGGCCGGGCGGCG